>JASFKE010000217.1:0-6755 GCA_050118795.1 Desulfobacteraceae bacterium
GGTCCTTGACCTGGTCCAGACGCTGGTTCAAATTACCCAACACCTCTTTGTTCAATTTGGCTTTCTCAGAATGATCGGCCGCAGCCGACAGGAGGTCTGAAGACAGATGCAATCGCTCACCCAAACGGGTTTTATTGATGCTGGCGTAATCATCCCCATAGACGCTTTTAATCATTTTCGCCACTTTTTGGGGCGTCGAACCGGCCGTCTCCAGGGCCACCTGGGCCACATAGGCTTTCTCAAGGGTGACGGTGTCATCTTTGGTTTCAGAGATGAGCCATTTTACGTTGTTCAACTCAACCATCGGTTTTTTCAAGCGGGCTTGCAGTTTGGGGAACTCGAGGGCGGCATTGTATACACCGGCAAACTTTTTGGCGGTGGTTTTTTTATCCTGAAGGCGCAGCCATTGCCCCACCTTATCAACTAGAAGCTTCATTGATTGCGGTTTGATGCTATTGAGCCCCGCCAAAAGGGTCAGGTTGGGATCCGGGTACATGCTCTCGTCATTGATCACGGCAATGGTGCGCGACTGGCTGCCGATGTCGACTTTGATCGGAGCGCCCGATTGCCGCGACCACCGAAATCCAGATAGAATTTTCAGGCATAATTGCAGGGATGACAGCTGCCGGGTGAGGTTTTCGGGTATCTCAAGAAAAATATTATTGACACCATAATCGGAAAACACGGTAAACGCATCTAACATGCGGTCCGGCAGATTGGCCATTTTCGTGCCGTTGCGTTGCGCCACACGGGGCGCCATGAGGCTGTCCACCACAGTGTTGCCGATCGCCAATTCATAGTCGTACTTTTCCGGTAGATCCGGATCTGCCGGAGCGCCGCGGAATCGAACAAACGCACAGCTCAAATGTCCGGCCACGTTGCCCAGTTTCTCCAATACGGCGGAAAGTTTTTTAAAAACCCGTGTTTCATTCTGAGCTACGCCGCCAAAAGCGCCCTCTCTGAGATAAAGGCTGATCAAATAAGCCATCTGAATTAAAAGAATGCGAACGCTATCCAGACGTTTCTGCTCAGCCTGCAGGCTATCGGCCAATCGATCTGCGCCGCCATGGCTCTCTTTCCATGACTCCATGCCGCCGAACTGCTCAAACAGACTTTGAGCTTCTGCATCCAAGGAGATCTTTTTGTCATCCATTTATCACCCCATACATCCTATGCCGTCAGAGATTATACCCAAAGTTACCAAACCCCACCCGCCGTGTCTAAACAACGCATTGTCCACGCCCATGGCATAGAGATTCTGATCTATTATCGGCCGTTCCGGATTTAAATTAAATGACTTCCACCAAATGCATCGGCACGCGATACTCACACGATTACGCGCCTTGACCACCAGTCTGGCGCAGGTCGGCCAGCGCTTGTTTTCGTGTCTCCATCTGTGCCTTCACTTTTGGGAAACGGTCCACATCGGTGTGGGGCAAAAACAGCGCCGCCACATAATTGTCCATGTAAGACAGGGTTTCGGAGAGCTCGAAGTTGGTCATCATATTGATGACCCCCACCACCTCTTCACGGATGCGATTGGTCAACGCGCTCATCCGGGCGCCCAACAAAGAGGCGTTGCCGACATAGACAACGCGGTCGGCATCGATCTCCGGCAACAGGCCGATGACCATGGCCTTTTCCAGGTCTACATAGCTGCCGAAACCGCCGGCCAATATGATCTGCTCGATCTCATCCGGCCCCATGCCCACCTCTGCCAGCAGGGTCATGCAGCCGCTGTAGATGGCGCCCTTGGCACGGATGAGGTTTTCGATATCGATTTCGTTGAGCACAATATCCCGATCGATTTGAGTCTCATCTTTATAGGCCAGCACATACTCCCACACATCGTTGCTCTTGCGGATCCGGGGGGTGTCCAGATCCCGGTCGAATTTCCCCTGGTTGTTGATGACGCCCATCTCAAATAGAATGGCCACCATGGTGATCAGGCCCGATCCACAGATCCCTTTGGGCCGCACATTGCCGATGGTGACGATCATGGGTTCCAGGGTATCCGGATCGATGGAGAAATCCTCTATGGCCCCTTTGCCCGCCCGCATGCCGAATTCGATACCGCCCCCTTCAAAGGCCGGCCCGGCGCTGCACGCTGCGCATGCCATCCACTCTTTATTGCCGATGACCACTTCTGCATTTGTCCCGATATCCAGAAACAGGGTCATCTTTTCAGTACGGTACATGCCCGATCCCATGACACCGGCCACAATGTCGCCCCCCACGTAGCTGGAGACCTGCGGGTATATCAGCGCTGTGACATGGTGATCCAGATCGATGCCCAGTTCCCAGGCCTTGATACGGGGATAGATGCGCGAGGCCGGCACATACGGCGCCCGCCGGATAAATCGGGGTTCAACCTTCAGCAAGAGTTGGGTCATGGTGGTGTTGCCGGCCAGGGTCAAGACGGATATGCTATGCCGATCCACGCCCGACTTTTTGATAACTTTGGCCAACAGCTGATTCATTGTGTCGATAACCACCTGGTGGATTTTTTCAAGTCCTTCAGGTTTCTCCGCATAGACGATACGGGAGATCACATCTTCGCCGTAGCTGATTTGGCCGTTGAATTTACCCGCTTCGGCCAAAACCTCGCCGGTGACCAGATTGACCACCTGGCCATAGATTGTGGTCGTGCCGATATCCATGGCCACAGCATAGTTGTGATCCGTGGTATCCCCCGGTTCCACATTGATGATCTTGTTCTTTCCCGACGGCCTTACCGGTCGCGCAAGGGTCACGGTGACTTTGAAATCCTGCTCACGGAACACCGACGGAATCTTGCGAATCACCGGCAGAGAGATCTCAAGCCCCCTCTCGTCGAGTTGGGTGCGCAAATGGCTCACCAACCGGCTGACATCGGGCAGATTATCACCGGCGCTGGGCGGCGACAGCTCCAGGTAATATTTCTCCTTGGGCGGGACAAAAAGCCCCTGCTCTTTAATATCGTCCAGGTTCATCTGTTGGATGCGGGCCGTTTGGCGCGGGGATTTTCGCAACAGCGCTGAGGTATCAATGGCCGACTCCACCGGAATGCGAACCACCACATCTTCGACCACATGGGTGTTGCAGGCCAAACGATAGCCTTTGTCTCGATCTTCCCGGCTCAGGTGCTCCGAGATGCCCCCCTCAACACGACCCTGTTCAATGGTCACACGGCACTTGCCGCAAACACCGTCACCGCCGCAGGAGGCGTTGATATGCACGCCCGCTTCCATGGCGGCTCGAATGAGGCTCTCTCCGGCCGCCACCATGATGTGGGTATCGTATGGTAAAAATGTCACTTTGAATTGGCTCATTATATCTCCTGTTCGGATGTGAGTTGCCGGAGCAGCCCCCGGGCAGTGTCTAAGGCCGCCTCCACCAAATCATAGCTTCTAAAAAGAAACGGTATGCGTGTCAACTGCCAATATAGAATAACCGTCTAAATCCTTTCTAAAAGTTTGCCCCACAGTTGCATAAAAAAATGGCAAGGCAGGGTGTGAAACGAATTACCCATTTCAATCCGCCAAGCCCTTCAAACTGTGGGGTTGAATTCTCAACGGACACGCGCCGTACACCCTTGGCACCCGGTAAAAAATTGTATTTATGTACAATCTCAAAAACCAAAAATGAGCGGCATGGATATTGCTATTTCCATGACTATGCATCCAGCCTGTTCACCCACAGCCAAGGGAGAGGCCTATGTTTCCAAGCGGTGCCAGAGCCATATTGACAAAGCAATTTTTTACTGCCGCGCTGTGTCTAATCTCTTCTTTCATCGCCGCCACAGCTCACTGCGATCCATATTCGGTAAGGATGGACACCGAACGCCACAACTGCATCGATAAACAGATCAACAACGTAAATTGCTCCGGACTTGCGGCAGGCACTTCATTCTCCGGCATCAGATCAGATCTTCAATACAGCAGATACTTAAATACACCGCTCACGCTTCATGACAGTTTTTCCGCCAAAGCAGACGACAATAGAGTGCCCAGTGCCAATTTATTGGCGCTTTTCAAACTTGCATTGGAAGAGTTCAATCTTCTGTCCGGCGTACGCATTTACTGGGAGTACACAGAGCGGAATATCGAACAATGGGCGGTCAAACTGAAACTGAAAGGTGAGATCGCCATCACCGATCCATACGATAACGCCGACGGCCGAACGCTGCAGAACGCAAAACGATCAAAGATGCGCGGATCCCGGCCGCGATCCGTATCCCATGGCTTAAGATCGCTTTTTTTGCCCCAAACCATCCGATGGAACTTGGGGCTGAATCCGGAGGACGGGGCCCTGTTCGCGGATCTGCATCTAAACCCCTACTTGAGTTTAAGCGGCAGATTCAGCGATGAGAGCCAGGCGGGGCTCTATTTCAGATATGCATTTTAAGACACCCGATCACACAGATCGTATCTTTTAGACAGGGTTAATCCCACATTTGAGTAAATAAGATGGCGAAAGGGCCAAAAACCCTCCATTGACAGCCAGTGGAGAGATTTGAGATATTCCATCGAGGCAAGCATACGGGCATTGGTATTGTGACACACATAACAGTTTTAACGGCATTGCAGTGAAACCATGCGTATCGTCATTAAATTATTCGGTGAGTTGAAAATGCATGCCCCAGGAGACCAGAGCCAATTTGCGTTAACGGTCCCACGCGGAACCACCCTGGGGGATATCCATGAAAGGCTTGCCATACCTGAACATGGGCATGTCTGTCTGATCAACGGCCGGCGTGCCCATGGGGACTTTCGATTTGAAGAGGGCGATACATTGGTGATGTTCCCCCCCTTGGCCGGGGGATAATATCTTTTCCCGGAAGACAGATCAAACTACCCTGTGTTGACCCCATTGTTGCAAAAGTCTTTAGGGCTTCAG
Source organism: Desulfobacteraceae bacterium (assembly GCA_050118795.1). GTDB lineage: Bacteria > Desulfobacterota > Desulfobacteria > Desulfobacterales > Desulfosarcinaceae > JARRKU01. Next base: position 4,879 of record JASFKE010000217.1, read on the forward strand.
AGTCAAGGCGCCAATGGCGCAGCTGTAGTATAAGCTACCGCAAGCCATTGGCAACGCGGGATCTGGAGCCCTAAAGGCTTTCCCCCTAATAATATAACCCCATAGGGTACCCAATATTTTCAAGGGCTCAAGGCTATTGGACCGTTTCGTCTATGACCTCCTCGACCTCGGCCAGCAATGGTTCCGACGGTGTGACCACGACTTGTTTATCCTGAATCAGGGTGTAATAGCGAGGCTCGGACTTGTGGTTGATATAGATCTCTCTGAGGCGAACACTCAATTTTTCAAGCTGGTCGGCAGGCAGTCCCTTCTCCTCTACAAGCCGTTTAAAGTTGACGATTTCACCATTTTTGTCCACCCACGCGACGCCAAATCGCTTGGGCGGTTTGCCGATAAACGCGAATGCCCGTTTTTGCGAAGGAATGACTTCAATTTTATCGGGCGTATCGCTGACCAATTTTTTCAAAGGATCCTGCATCTCTTCTAAGTAACGCGCGTAGGGACTGTTCTCATCCAATTCCGGCAAGGCTTTTTTGGCTTGGAATAGTTTATTGAAAAAACCCATAAATCCCTCCCTTCCTCAGCGGTGGGCCATGCGGAAATTTAAATAACCGGTGGGGCATACCGGAAAATCAGGGGCATAACATGGCTGCCACCCTCTATTAATGTTCCCTGTTATCCGTTAATATTTTCATAACATTGGATCCTGAGGATGTCAAAAAATCGCGGCCAAAGGTTCGCGAAAAAGGAATCCTGTAGCTGTAAAATCAAGGTTTCGGGAAAAAGATGACAAAAAAGGTTAAATTCCTTGGATCTTTCGCCCAAAAGATATTTACACCGACTTTAGTTGACTTTATAGCTTGACCCGCTTCCTCGTCATTCACTATTATATAGAATAAATGTTGTCAGGGCTTTACACTATCGATGCAAAAGCCTTTAGGGCTTCAGAGTCAATGCGCCGAGGGTGAAGAGCCGTAGTAAGGCTGCTGCGAACCCTGGGCAACGCCTGACCTGAAGTTCTAAAGGCTTTCCCCCCAATGTCATAAGATGGGGGAAAAAGATGGCTTACAATAGACCCGATCCTCAAGTTCACAACTGATTTATTCCTCGAACCAATCTCTGGCATGCTGTTAATTCAATGCTGACAACTGTTTTTAGCCTTTTTGCCATCTTTTTTATGCAGCTATAGGAAGATGTGCATTTGTGGACAAACAAGGAGGGGACAGGAATGAAAAGATCATTGGTACGCTTTTTCGTATTGACCACCATCGCGCTGGCCGCTTTCAGCGGCACTGGAAGCGCAACCACACTCAAACTTGCCATGGACGCAGATCCGGTCTCTCTGGATCCGCACATTCAGCTCTCTGGAGGCATGCTGCAATACTGCCACATGGTTTTCGACCCCCTGGTGCGTTGGACCCGCGACGGCAACTTCGAACCCCGCCTGGCCGAAAAATGGGAAGTGGTCAATGACACCACCACCCGCTTTTACCTGCGCAAAGGGGTCAAGTTCCACTCCGGCAACGATTTCACTGCCGATGATGTCGCGTTTACCTTACAGCGCCTTAAAAAATCTGATGACTTCAAAGGGTTGTTCGAATATTTCACCGAGGCCAAACCCGTGGACAAACACACGGTGGATCTGATCACCAGAGAGCCCTACGGACTGGTTCTGGCCATGGCAACCTATATTTTCCCAATGGACAAAGCCTATTACTCAGGCACGGATCCCAAAAACAACAAACCCAAGGACCTGATGCTGAAAACCGATTACACCTTTGCCAATTTCAACGAATCGGGCACCGGACCTTTTCAGGTTGTCCAGCGCGAGCAGGGTGTTAAAACCGTTTTTTCCCGGTTCAAAGCGTATTGGGACA
>JASFKE010000218.1:0-6751 GCA_050118795.1 Desulfobacteraceae bacterium
TGGCCCCGTTGGAGGCCTCGACGCAAGCCGGCATTTTTCCCTCGGCCAGACGTTCGGCGCAGAAGTTGCATTTTTCCACCACCCCCATCATCCGGGTGGGGAACTTGCGGTTGATCTGCCTGTCATCGAGGCCGTTGCGCGGATCTTTAAAGTTGAAGCTGCGCGAACCATAAGGGCAGGCCGCCATACAAAAGCGGCAGCCGATGCAGCGGTGGAAATCCATCAGTACAATCCCGTCGCTTTCGCGTTTGAAGGTCGCCTGGGTGGGGCACGCCCTTACGCAGGGCGGATTTTCACAGTGGTTGCACAGCGCCGCAAAGGGGCGGTGCTCCACCTTTTCACTCATGTAGTTGTTGTTCTGACTGATGAAGGCGTTGTGAAAATGGGTTTCCCAGATCCACTTGATCTCATGTTTCTTGTTTTCGAAATGGGGCACATTGTGGGTTTTATGACAAGCTTCGATCAAGGGTTCCAGATCTTCGGCGTGTTGTAATTTGCGGGTGTCGATCACCATGGCCCACTGTTTGGCCTCAAGGGCTTGGGGTGCCTTGCGGATCTCGGTCTGCGGACCGTGGGTCCCGCTGGCGGCCACCGCTTGGCTCAACGGTTGGGTTCCCAGCCCCAAAGCGGTGATGCCCGCCACTTTAATAAAGCTTCTGCGGCTGCTCTTCATCATTCTTCTCCTTTGGGGTTATCGATGTGGCAATCCCAGCAATAGACATCGACGGAAGCGTAGTCGTGACAGCGGTCACAGAACTCGGCCTTGTTGGAGTGGCAGTCCAGACAGGTGTTGGACAAGCTCATGTTAAAGCTCTTGCCTTGGGTGTTGACAAATTCGCGTTTGGCGTTGCGGACCACATTGTGTCGCCACTGGTCGAGCAGTTGCATGTGCTCGGCGGTCATAAACTCCTTGGACATGATGCACGCGCCGGCGGTTTTGGCTTTTTCGGTCAGAACCAACTCCGGGGCCGGTGCCGCTTTTCCCGGTCTTACGGCGAAGTTGTACCAGAGCGGGAAAAGGAACAGGACCAAAAAGATGGCCAATCCTGTCTTTATCCATTTTGTATCATTCATCGGCATCCTCCATTCCCGGCAGCGGTTCGCCGCGCAGGTCAGTGGTTCTTTCCTGTTCACCCGGCACGATCAGCGCATTGGCCACCAGTTCGGTGACGCCGGTGCAGTCCACTTCCGGCACCCAGTACTCCATGGAGGCCGGCAGGGCCGCCCGGTCGATGGCGCAGATGGTGGCCAGCATGTTGACCCCAAATCTTTGATGGACGCTCTTTACGGCGTTGGCCCGTGGCAGGCCCCCGGCCATGCGCAACTCCATATCCTCGCCGGCATTGAGCCCCGAGCCGCTGCCGCAGCAAAAGGTCTGCTCGCGAATGGTGTTGGCCGGCATCTCGTAAAAGTTGTTGGCCACATTCTGGATCACATACCGCGGTTCGTCGAACAATCCCATCCCCCGGGAGGGATTGCATGAATCGTGGAAGGTGATAATTTTGTTGTCGTTGCGGGAGGGGTCCAGTTCCAGCTTGCCGTGTTTGATCAGGTCCGCCGTAAACTCGGAGATGTGGACCATTTTGGTGGATTTGGCATTTTCAAACCTGGTGCCGGTGATGGGGTTGACCGGCTCTTCCAAAAAGTCGGCCGGGCCGTTCATGGTGTCCATATACTGGTTGATCACCCGCCACATGTGGCCGCACTCGCCACCGAGGATCCATTTGACGCCCAGGCGTCTGGCCTCCATATACATCTTGGAGTTGAGCCGTTTCATGGTCTCGTGGGAGGTGAAGAAGCCGAAGTTGCCGCCTTCGGAGGCGTAGGTGCTCCAGGTGACGTCCAGGCCGTATTTTTCTTTCAGGTAGTGGAAAAGCAGCATATACCCCATGCAGGTGTATGTGCCGGGATCGGCAAACACATCCCCCGATGGTGTGATGAACAGGATGTCGGCCCCTTTTTTCTGGAATTGGGGTTCCACCAGTACGCCGGTGATCTCTTCGATGTCCTCCACGAAGAAGTCGAGCATGTCTTTGAAAGCGTGGGGTTGAATGCCCAAGTGGTTGCCGGTCTTGTAGCAATTGGAGACCGGGGTGGCGATCCAGTCGATATTGAGTCCCAGCAGGTTTAACAATTCTCGGCCCATGATGGTAATCTCTGCGGTGTCGATGCCGTAGGGGCAAAAGACCGAGCAGCGGCGGCATTCGGAGCATTGGAACAGGTAGTACCACCACTCTTTGAGAACCTCCAGGGTCATGGGGCGGGCGCCCACCAGTTTGCCCAGAACTTTGCCGAATTTGGTAAAATCATTGCGGTAAACCGAGCGCAGCAGTTCGGCCCGCAGTACCGGCATGTTTTTTGGATCGCCGGTGCCGATGAAAAAGTGGCACTTGTCGGCGCAGGCGCCGCACCGCACACAAATATCCATGAAAATTTTGACAGAGCGGAATTTTTCCAGCCGCTCTTTAAAGCCTTCGTAGAGGATCTGCTGCCAGTTTTCCGGCAGTTGCCAATCATCATCCAGAGGATTCCACTGGCGCGCATTGGGAAAACCCAACGTCTCCACGCTTTTGGGGTTGGAGGCGTAACAGTACATTCCCTTGCGGATGTTGATCGGCGAGTCCATCCAGCCCGTTGCAGGAGGACTGCTGTCGATGCTTTCAATCAACTCATCGGGTGTGGGAGTTTCGTCTGCCATATTTGCTTACTCCTTTTTATCTTCCGCGGCCGGTTTTTCCGGTTCCTGGGGCTGGGGTTCGGGCATTTTTTCCACCGGCAACCCGGCGTCTACCATCTTTTGCCTGAAATCATCTTCATAAGCGTCGTAGGTATGGACTTTGACCGGATAGTTCCAGGGGTTGACATGTCGATACTCACGGGTATTGGCTTTCAAGTTCCGTGTGGGGCTCAGGAAAACGCCGCCCATGTGCATCAGTTTGCTGAACGGAAAGTAGATCAGCAAAATACTGACAAAGAACATGTGGATAAAAAACAGGGGGCTGATGCCTTGGGGAATGGTCGGGTTCAATGTCACCAGACCCATGGTGAGCTCTTTGATGGAGACGATGTCCACTTTGGTAAAGTAGCGCATCAAGATACCGGTAAAGGCGATGCCCATGATCAGGAACAAGGGGAAAAAATCCGATGCCAGTGAAATGTACCGTACATTGGAAACCGTCATCCGCCTGAGCAGCAGGTAGGTGGCCGCCGCCAGCAACAGGACGCCCGACAGGTAAATTCCGGGCAGCCCGAATTGAATGACATCGTACAGAATCTCGATTCGGAAAAAGCTGTCCACCTTCTCCAGCATTTGCAGACACCACGGCACCGGTTCCAAAAAGAAACGAAAGTGGCGCACCAATGTGGTCAAGAAGGCATAGTGAAACGCCAGTGCGCCGACCCACAGAAAGATCTCCAGGTTGTAGGAGATCGTGCCGCTCGATTTGATCTTCATACGGGTGTTTCGAAACAGGGACCGGAAGGTCACAATCTCAAGCACCATACGGATGAAGACCCCCACACCGGTGGAGGGGTTGTCGATCTTGGCCTGTTTGATCCACGGCATCGATTTTTGCTGACCGCATGTGGTGGGGATGCTGAACGGTACGGCCGATTTTGACCAGCCCATGACGCGGCGCACGAATCCCACAATGAATACAATGACGGCCAGGTAAGGAATGAAGACCCCGAACAGCCACTGAAGCGGACCAACGCTCGCTCCCACGTAAGCGATCAGGGCCAGCGCAAATACCGCCAGCAGCGATGACAAGTAATGTTTATTCATCTAACCGCACCTCGCTTTGGGTCTCACAAGAAACTGCGAAACCGCTCCTATGTATAAAAGGGTTAAACACTTGAGCCGGGACGATCAATTATCATCCGGCTCTTTAATTAAACCTGCTCGATCAAATGCGCTAAGGGTTCGCTTTCGCATCTCATTGGCTTTGAGATCGTAAATTTTTTCCCGGCATTGCATGTAGACGTCAAATGCCAGCAGTCCCAGATCGTCGATCCGTTTGTACAGGGCGCGCTGATCCTTATGGTCGCTCACCCCGGCGCCGACCGCCGTGTGAATGAGATCTTTTAAATCGAAAACGAACCGGATGGCTTTGGCCGGCGTAAAATCCTGAATGGCCCGTATCCGGATGATAGGATCGATAATGGGGCGAGCGGTCTTGGGGTCAAAATCTTTGATGATATGGTCAAAAAGCGCGTCGAGACTTTGGAGCGAGTTTTGACCGACAGGATTTGCAAAAGCGTCTTTTTGACTGCGCAGAAATTGGGCGGTATCCGCCGGATAGGTCTCCATCAACCTATCAAACCACTGTTTTACAATGGTGTTTTTTTTCTGGGCTAATTGCATAACCAAATCCATATGAATGTAGTTGCTTCCCCCCAGAGCTCTCTGCTGTGCAGTGTATAAAGCTGTGATGAAAATTCGAATGAATCAAAGAGGAGTCTATAATCAAGAAGCCTATCTATGTCAAGGATAAATGGGGTAGCTCTAATGGTTTGAAATTGCAGGTAAAATTTTGATCAATACATTGCCCCAAAGCGGTAAACGGCGTTGATGGCCGCATTAAACGCAAAATAATTATCAAGTTATGGAGTTGCGCCGGATTATCATCGCTGGAAGAAAGTATGGCTCCATCGACACTTAATACTATCGTTTATTCTGATACAGTTTTTTCCAGGGTGATTTTTGTTTGTTGCGGGCGTCGGCCAGGGCAAGATAGAGCGCGCCTGTGGCCAATTGTGCACAATGGAAATGGTCTTCGGGCAGGCTCTCCAGGTAGTTGGCCACATTTTCCGGATCAAGTTCCCATGCTTGGGCCGTGCGCTTGCCTTCCAGCAGATCGATAATGGCATTTGCACAGGCATTGGTGTTGATGCAGCCGTCGATGGCATAGGATATGGTTTCGATGCGATCGTCTTTTATCATCAGGAAAAATTCAATGGTATCGCCACAGTCACCGGTTTTTTTACCGTGGCCGTCGGCGCAGGTGATTTTCTCCTGACGGTCCGTCCGAAAAGCGGATTCCAGAAATTTCATGGAGTGGGTTTGCCATATGGATTCATCATGGTCGTGCACGGTTTGCCTCTTTTCACTATTTTGGTGATATTCTATAAAAGTTCCAGCCATGTTTGTCAATATTGTAAAAAGGGTGGCTGTTGTGGTAATTTGGTTACACACCCATCCCAACACGATCACGGAGCCATGGATGAGAGTTGTCGCCATCATTGCCAACCTGGTCCAAATAGCCATCGTTCTATCTATTTTTTTGATCCAGGGTATCTCCTTCGTCAGCCTGACCATTCCGGCCCTTTTTGCACTGTTGATCATCGCGGTATTTAATCTGTCGGTTCTGCTTTTCACCGGCAGCCCCATCTCGGGGAGCATCTTGAATGAAAAAAAGGCGGTTATAAAACGCCGTGACTTTCGGGTTGGCTATCGTCCGGGCAGGCATTCAAAGCTGGGCATCGGAAATCAGCGCTATGATCTGGTGGATATTGCCGAGGGCGGCGCCCGGGTCTCCATCGGCCGGGGTGAGCGGTTGAAAAAGCATCTCCGATGCCGTATCCAGCTGCTTTGCGGTGAGATGTTGAGCACTAAAGCGGTGGTGATTCGGCGTGAAGGGGATAAGGTTGCACTGGCCTTTAAGTCAGCCGTTGAATATCGGACCCTGCAAAAAGAGAGGCAAGTTGTCGCAGGATTGCAACAATAAGGCCACTACAGTATCCGCCCTCCTGCCGGGTTTTTGCAGCGGTGGGGCTTACCCGCAAGGGCGGTTGGTGTCACTGATGGCCGCTGCGCCGGACCAAGATCATCCCATAGCACCGGCATGTGGATGGTGAAGGTGCCGGCCTATGCGGCCTTTGTCACGCCATCGGGCTCATGATAGGCATAAAAGGTATTGACGCCCTGCCGACCCATAAACCGTTTGAGCAGTTTGGGGTCTGTTTTAATCAGATCCACCCATACCAATCCATCGATGACATTGGCGAAGGTCTTGTCCAGGTTGAACGCCAGAAATCGGCCACTGAGTTTCAAGTAATGCTTGATGAGCGTGGGGACACCTTTATTATCTTTTTCAATCTTTGACACCAGCATGGAAATTTCATCAATGGCGTTTTTCTCCAGCATAGTGAAGGGCGCCGTGTGATTTATGAATTTTTTTATTTTGAAGGGCTTACGCGGTTTGACCATGGGGGCGAGATTTGGATCCATGGAGTTGTGAAGCAAAAAGGCGACCATCAGGTTTTTAGAGATGGTGTGGTAGTTTTGACTGATGCTCACAGGGCCGAACAGATGCCGGTAGCGACAGTTACGGGCCACAAATTCTCCTATGCCGCGCCATAGCATGGCCAGACAACCAAACTTTCTCTGATACTCGGTTCGTATAAACGATCTGCCCAGTTCCAGGCTGTTGTCAATGCGGTCATAAAATTGAGGCTTATAATTAAACAGTTTTGTTGAGTAGAGTCCGGAAGGGCCGGCCGTCTGTAGTATGGTATCGGTTTGTCCGATGCGATAAGCACCAACGATCTCTTGGGCTGCGCTGTTCCATAAAAAGAGTTGGAGATAGCGGTCATCGTACCCATCGATATCCAGACTTTGCCCGGTGCCTTCACCCGCATCCCGGAAGCTGATTTCGCGTAAGCGTCCGATTTCGCGCATGATGGCCGGAGACCGCTCTGCTGTGGTGATATAGACCCGGAACGCTTTTTGGTTCACCAACCGGTTGTTCTC
>JASFKE010000219.1:0-6707 GCA_050118795.1 Desulfobacteraceae bacterium
TCGCTGATTGCGATGTCTGTGGGCAGGTGCACATCATAGGTCAGATCGAACTCTTTGGCCAAACGGGAAAGTTCTCTAATGACAGCTTTGGATGGAAGCGCATCGATGCCCCTGCTTTCAAATAACAAAAGCTCGATTTCATCCATATATGGACCCAACATTTTTACATTGGGAATATAGTGATCCGGGTAAATAAAAGAGGTCGTGGCGAGTTTAAATGGAAACGCCCCTTTGTAAGATTTGGTTAGCCGGGGGTATCTTTGGCGTTGGTCATGGGAGGGTTTTAGCAAGGCAGTGGGCTGTTTGGCGCTCACGCATCGCCTCCTATCGATATCAGTAAAAAGAGTGCGGACTCTGATATTTCGGTTAGCGCGCCCAGCATATCACCGGTGATAGACCCCATACGCCTGTTGTAATACCAGAGAATCGCAGCCGTGATGGCGATAAAGGCCAGGTTGAACCCAATCGCCCTCCAGCCCAGCACTGCCGAAAGCGCCACCGGGATGATCATCCCCCAAAAAGCGGATAATTTCAACTTCTCCTTGAAAAAGTCGGACCCCGTGCCGCCACCGGAGCGACCGTAATCGAAAAAACGGATCCCAAACAGCATGGCGCCTCGGGCATAAGCAGGAATGACAATCAGCAAAAGAGTGCGGTGGGCGGCCAACCCTGAAATCCCGGCCCATTTTATGGACAGCCCGAACAGTATAGCGACCAGGCCCATGGTTCCGAGGCGGCTGTCCTTCATAATGGCAAGCGCTTCTTCTTTGGATCTTTGCCCGTATAAACCGTCGGCGGCATCACCCAAACCATCCAAATGAAAAGCCCCGGTCACCATTGCCAGAAAAATGACATCCAGCAGGGATGCCACCGGCTGACTCCACAGCCGCATGGCAACGTGATCGACCAAGACCAAAAGCACCCCCAGCAATATACCCACAGACGGGAAGTGCGGGATCATTTTGGCCGGTTCATACGCACCGGCCCTGCCAATGGGCAGTATGGTGATAAATTGTACGGCGGCAATAAAGTGGCGCATGATGATATCCCAATTGAGCGTGGATAAAATATGAGAAGAAGTTCAACCCCTGATTTTTGGAGGCCGCATGCAAAACAGATAAAGGGATAGAGCACTATCCCTCAGATCTTTTTTGTTTTTGTGATTATCACATTTCCTGTTGCCGCGCCACCGGTTCGTTGCCTACACTATACCCCATAGCTGCATAAGAGGTTTTATGGCAGCGATAAGCATGCACCTTGAATTTAAGGGCCGAAATGGTTTAATATGCATCCATCCACGGTTAACATCAGTTGCACCGTCCAAGGTGCGGGCCACTATCCCGGGATGGGGCAGGGCGGGCTTTGAATCTTCGATCAACCGTGGAGCCGATTGGTTTTGTTTTATCACTATCCTGTCTGGAGTCTGAGATGATTTCAATTATTTCGAAACAGGCGAACCAGAATATCATAGCTACAGTTGAGTCTACTTTGGCAGCTACCACCCTGGATGATCTTTTAGAAGCGTCATTATCCCACCTGCTCTGTGTAAATAATGTGAAAACCGCTGAAATACAGCTTTTCAACAGAGGGGAAAAATTGATCACGGTTGCCACCGCCAGCAGCGAGGGGGCAAAAAGCAAAAGCAAGCGTGAAATCACTGCCCAGAGCTGGTTGCTGGATTCGACGGTGGAACACACCGGCCGGAAAACCCAATTTTCGGGTCTGTCGCCAGTTTTTTCCATTCCATTGACGGCATCACGGGGATTGCTGGGATTTTTAAATATCCAACTCAATAAATTGAAGATCCTGGACAGAGATGAACTGAATAATTTTTATCTGTTCGGAGCGCTGGTGGGGTTTAAGATCAAAGAGATCTTGCTGACCCATGAAATCGGTGAACTGAAAGATCACTTGAGTACAGTGACGTCGAATAACAGAGATATGCAGATGCAGGTCACATCGCTGAGCAAGGAGCTTTATGCCATCAGTGCGGTCTCCACCAAGATAAGCCAATCCATGGATTTTGACAAATCGTTACGCAAAGCCATGGCAACCACCCGGAAATTCTTCGGGGCTGCGCTGGTTGTCGTTTTCATTAAAAACAACGAGACGTCTAAACCTCAATTGTCTGCCGTGGATTGCCAAAAGGGTTTTGACAAATCGGCGCTGATCAAAAGTATTGAAAAAAAATATATACAGGCGCTGTTCTCCAGTTGCAGGCCATTTGTCAAGGCGCTTGATTCCATATCCCGGGAAAGAGGTTTGGCCGGTTGCGGTTTGGATGGAGACAGCACCATCGTCGGCGTTCCTTTGAAGTCCAATGACAATGTCATTGGAGCGATGATTCTTTTGCACGAATCAAAGGAGCAGTTCAACCAGGAAGGGTTGAGGCTGCTTTCCGGTATGGCCAACATTATGGCGATGGGTATTGACAACATGAACCTGTTTCAACAGATCGAGCAGAAAAAGAGCGAGGCTGAATTCCTGGTCCGGTCCGTCGCCAGATTCAACGAAAGTTTGGATTTAAAGAAAACCTTGAAAACAGTCACAAAAAAAGGCGTCGAATTTTCCGGTCCCGGGTCTCGGGTGTTTCTGTTTTCCGAAACCCATGTTCCCATGATCCAGGCGCAGTATGTCGGCCGCCAGGGGAAAAATCGCATTGAAGCAAAAGTTGAAAAAGAGATATCGCCGAAGCAGATGCGCTATATCTACGAGGTGATGAAATCGCAAAAGAGACCCGTGCTGATCAAAAACCTGAAACGCTCTAAGCGGTTTGATCGCGACAATAAGAAGATCGATCTGTTAAACTTGAATATCCACTCTCTGGTCTGTGTTCCGTTGAGGATAAGGAAAAGAGTGCTGGGCTTGCTTCTTCTGGTCAACGGAAAAGAGGGTCGAGCCTTTAATGATCATGATCTGTCCTTTGCACAGGCTTTGGGAAATGCCGCTTCGCTTTCCATCGAAAACGCCCGGACCCATACCGCCAGCTTGGAAATGAGCGAATTTCTTGAGAAGAAAATCTCGGAAAAAACCAGCCAGATAGAACATATCCAGCAGCGGCAGAAGATCCGGATGGAAAACAGGAGGGATATTATTTTTCGGGTGAACAAGAGCAACCGGTTCATTTTTGTCAACAAAGCGATGGAAGTCCTGACCGGATTCACGCGAGAAGTATTGTTTCAGGCGGATATCAGGGTCGAGGATGTCGTGGCGCCCGTGGACAGACAGAGCGTCAAGGATTGTTTCTTGAAGGTTTTAAACGGCGACTTGCCCATGGTCAAAGGTTTCGAGTATCGGCAGCTCAACAGGCAGGGTGAACAGTGCCTGATCTCTTTGACCATATATCCTGAAAAAGACCAGCTCGGACAAATTATCGGGATCGAAGGGGTTGGTGAAGATATTACTGAAAAGAGAAGATTGGAATCGGAACTGAAAAAAACCAAGGAATTGGCGATGCTGGGTGAATTTTCAAGTGCGGTCGCTCACCAGATCCGTAATCCTTTAGGCAATATTTTGATAGGGGCCAAATTACTGCAAAAAGAACTTGGGGTCGAAGCAGACCCGGGTCGGCAAAAGGATGATAACACTGTACCTTGCGAACCTGCCCATTTGAACAGAAAGGACCTTGGCGGCATTTTCAGAGACTTTACCGATGGAATCCAGAATTTAAATCAGGTTGTAACCGAGTTGTTGGAATACACCAAAACCTTAAAGCTCAGACGCTCCTCCCAACGGTTGGAGGTCATCCTGTGGGAGACCTTAAGCAAATTTCGGGATCAACTCCGCCGCAATGGAATCGAAGTCGAAGAGCAATTCGATTCCGACCTGCCCGCCATTTCAGTGGATGCCGTATTAATCGGCCAGGCGTTTCAGAATATCATTCACAATGCCGTCCAGGCGACGCCGAACGGGGGGCGCCTTTTTCTTTTTTGCGGTTTTTATCCTCAAAAAGCGGGGTATGCATTTGTTTCGATCCACGACTCCGGCCCGGGCATTGCTCAATCCGAATCAGATAAAGTTTTTCACCCCTTGTACACCACAAAGGACCAGGGCACCGGGTTGGGGCTCTCGTTGGCCCATCGGATTGTCGAGGCGCACAACGGCACGATGTGGGTGTGTCAGAACCAGTGCCACCATTTTGTGACAAAACCGTTGGAGTTGATGATCGGCGTGCCCAAGCCCACCTGCGGGGGGGCCAAAATCCATATTACCCTGCCCATCGATGATCAAAAAGAAGACAACTTGGATCATCAAGAGACGGAATATGAAAGAGAAGATACTCATAGTTGATGACCAGGTGTCATTTTGCAGTCATATCCAGACCGTGCTTGAAATGGAGGGCTACCAGGCGGATGTGGCTCACAATGCGGGGCAGGCCCTGGCAGCGCTTTCGTCACACTGTTTTGACATCTTATTGACCGATATGAAGCTGCCGGGCATGGATGGGCTTGAACTTTTTAAAAAGGCCCGAAAAATAGATCCGGAGATCTCGGGTATCATCATGACCGCTTTCGGGTCCATCTCTTCAGCAGTTGCCTCAATTAAACATGGCGCAACCGATTATCTTCAAAAACCGTTTGAGCCGGAATCCCTGCTCATGGTCATTGAAAAGACGGTTCGGGAAAGGCGGATGTTACAGGAGATCAGGGATCTGAGAAGGGAAGTGAACCAAAAGTACGCCTTCGGCAACATTATCGGCAAAAATCATAAAATGCAGGCGATCTATGGCCTCATCAGAAAGGTGGCGAACACCGACGCCAGAGTTTTCATCACCGGCGAGACAGGGGTCGGCAAGGAGCTGGTCGCCAAAGCCATCCATTTCAACAGTCCCAGAAAAAACAGGCCCTTTGTAAGTATCAACTGCGGCGCCCTGGCGGAGACATTGCTGGAAACAGAGTTGTTCGGCCATGAAAAGGGGGCCTTTACCGGCGCCATCCGCCGCAAAGAGGGCAAATTTGAATATGCCCGCGGAGGAACCGTTTTTCTCGACGAAGTCGGCGACATATCGAGCGGGATGCAGGTAAAGCTTTTACGGGTACTCCAGGAGAAGCAACTGGAAAGAGTGGGCGCAAACCAGCCCATAGATGTGGATGTGAGAATGATTTCAGCCACCAATCATCACATCAAAGAGAAGATCAATGCGGGTGAATTTCGTATTGATCTTTTTTACCGGCTCAATGTCGTTCACATCCATATCCCGCCCTTGAGAGAACGAATTGAGGATATTCCACTGCTGGTCAACCACTTTATCAGAATATTCAACCAAAAATTTAACAAAAATATTCTCAAAATAACCTCGGAAACATTGAGCCAGCTGATGCAGCACCCCTGGCCGGGAAATGTCCGGGAGCTGGAAAACGTTCTGGAAAGAGCGTTTGTCACTACCGACGGAGATACCATCGAAACCATCATTTTAACCCATGACATCCAGCACAGCGAGCCATCCAATGCGTTGCCTGCCGCAGATATCGATATTCCGTTTAAAGTGGCCAGGTCAATGGTGGAGAAGCGATTTGAAAGAAGCTATATCCTGGCGGCGCTGAAACGCTACCAGGGTAACGTGTCGAGGGCGGCCAAGGCAACGGGGATCAATCCCAGAACCCTGTGGCGCAAAATAAAAGAGCATGAATTGGAAAGGGCCAAATTTGTACCCTTAAAAAAGAGGGGCTGATTGTCAGGGTGTGACATTTGTGTCTCTATTTGTAAGCATTTGATTATAAAACTCTATTTGGAGTGTTGGCAAGGGACGCTCCCCCTTGAGGGGTTTTGATATCACAGTTTCGGTTGCGCGGTTTTCGGGTCCTGAATACCACAATCACATGAATTTTATCGAATTATGGCTGCTATTGAGTCAATCAAGTTAATGGCATATAATTTGCAAAATGAACTAATGAACTTTAGATTACATTATTCCACGTTACAATTTGCATGTGCAGTCCCCCATAAAGAAGGGAAAATGGTGAGAAGCCATTGCTGCCCCGCAACTGTAAGCGGAAAGCTCTTTCCGGATTCAATTTGCCAAGGAGAGAGCACTTCAAGTGAAAAGGGCGCCGGCCTTTGTACCTTGAAGCTGGAGATACGCAATAAGCCACTGTCCGCTATTTAAAGTTTCGCAATTCCGGATGGAAGGCGCAGAGCGCTGACCCGGGCCGTGAGCCAGGTTACCTTCTTAAATCAAAATGCCATGTCTTTCGAGGGTGAAGCAGGCGTTTGTTAAAGATAACGATAAACAAATGCCGATATTGCCCGAAAGAATGCGTCTCAGAGACCCCTGAATCGAATCCTTTTGCTCGTCGCAACTTCAATATGAGGATTGTTGGTTCAGTCATCCCGAGCCTCCAGATCAAGACCGCTTTCAATGGGCCATATAGCTCACTGATGGACCGAATCCTCGGGCAATTCGGCAAAATACACCTTTTACACCTTGCTATCGTGACAGTTCAGGCGGAATTTGCTTCCACATTGTGATGACCTGTTGTGGCGACTTTTGGGACATAATCCGACAAGTTCCATATTTTACCAGTTCCGGTACGCAATAATAAAACAAAAAAGGAGAATTTCCAATGAATGCTAAAGAACGCGTTATGGCGGTCATTAACCATCAGAAACCGGATCGGATGCCCTGTTTCGGGGCCAACTCCACGGTAACCTATGAACAGATGGAGAAGATGGGAGCCTATTGGCCACAAGGTCATGATGTTGGGGAA
>JASFKE010000220.1:0-6702 GCA_050118795.1 Desulfobacteraceae bacterium
GGGCCACCTTGAGCGCCAGGTTGGCGTTCTGCTCCACCAGGAAAATGGTGGTGTTGTTTTCAGCGTTGATTTTTTCGATGATTTCAAAGATGCGTTTGACCACCAGCGGGGCCAGGCCCAGTGACGGCTCGTCGAGCAGCAGCAGGCGCGGGCGGGCCATGAGCGCCCTGGAGATGGCCAGCATCTGTTGTTCTCCGCCACTCAATGTACCGCCGGCCTGATGCCGGCGTTCGGCCAGGATGGGGAACAGTTCCAGAGCATACTCCAGATCCTTGGCGATTTCCGCTTTGTCGCTGCGCAGGAAAGCGCCCATATCCAGGTTTTCCAGGACCGTCAGGTAGGGGAAGATGCGGCGGCCTTCGGGCACCTGGCAAATGCCATGGCTCACAATTTCGTTGGGGGTCATCCGGTCGATGGAGCGGCCTTCAAGGAGAACTTCTCCGGATCGCGGCGGGACCAGGCCGGAAATGGACATCAAGGTCGTGGTTTTGCCGGCCCCGTTGGCACCGATGAGGGTGACGATTTCGCCTTGGTCGATCTCGAGGGTGACGCCTTTAAGGGCTTGGATGTTGCCGTAATAGGTATTGATATCGTTCAGTTTAAGCATCAACTTCTTCTCCGAGATAGGCCTTGATCACGGCCGGGTTCTGGCTCACTTGTTCCGGGGTGCCCTCGGCTATTTTGCGGCCGTAGTCCACGACGTAGATGCGGTCGGACAGGCTCATGACCAATTTCATATCGTGTTCGATCAGCAGGATGGCAATCCGGTCTTTCTCCCGCAACCGTACAATCAAGTCATCCAGTTCTCTGGTCTCCTGGGCGTTCATGCCGGCGGCCGGCTCATCCAGCAGCAGTATAAAGGGTTCGGTGGCCATGGCGCGCGCTATCTCCAGTCGCCGCTGGGCACCGTATGGCAGGTTTTTGGCGAATTCGTTCACATGCTGGGCCAGGCCGAATTTTTCCAGGATGGCATAGCTGTCGTCGACAACCTGTTTCTCTTCCCGGCGTGCCTTGGGTGGACGCAGTATGGCTCCGGGGATGCCGGTTGTAAGGCGGCAGTGCCGTCCTATCATGACATTCTCCAGCACCGTCATATTTTGAAACAGCCGGATATTTTGAAAGGTACGGGCCATGCCCATGGCGGTGACCTTGTCCGGTTTTAATCCGTTGAGGCGGTGGGACTGGCCCTGGGCGTCGGTCAGAGCCACGGTGCCCTCGGTGGGGACATAGATGCCGGTGATGCAATTGAACAGCGTGGTTTTACCGGCGCCATTGGGGCCGATAAGGGCGACAATTTCTTTCTGGCCGACGGTTAAATCCAAGTTGTCGATGGCCCTGAGGCCGCCGAAATCCATGGTGAGCTTAGAGACTGCTAATACCGGTGTTGTCATCGGGATGTCGTTCCTTGCTATTTTTTGAACTGGTAGACTTTGCGTACGTCGGTGATAATACCGCCCGGCCTGAAGACCATCATAAGGACCAGAACCGCGCCGAAAGCGAGCATGCGGAATTCGGAAAAAGCGCGGAAATATTCCGGCAGCAGTTTAAGTGTCAAGGCGCCGACAATAACCCCCACAATGCTGCCCATGCCGCCCAGCACCACACAGCACAGAATGATCACCGATTCCCATATGGTGAAACTGGCCGGATTGATAAAGGTGGTTTTGGCTGCGAAGACCACGCCGCCCATGCCGGCCCAGGTGGCACCCAGGGCGAAGGCGCTGAGTTTGGTGCGGGTTTTGTTGATGCCCATGGCCTGGCAGGCGATTTCATCTTCGCGCAGCGCCATCCAGGCCCGGCCGATACGGGCGTCCTGAAGCCTGCGCACCACAAAGATGGTAAACAGGGCCAAAAGTATGGTCACATAGTAGATAAAGGTGAGGTTCTGATGCAATGAAAGATGCAATGAAAATTGGGCGGCGAACAATCCGGGCCGGGGGATATTGGCAATGCCGCTGGGGCCGAAGGAGAACTCATTCCAGTTTTCCAAAATCAGGCGGATAATCTCGCCAAATCCCAAGGTCACAATGGCCAGATAGTCACCGCGCAGCCGCAGCACCGGAAATCCCAGCAAGATGCCGAAGATGAGTCCCAGGGCGCCGCCGATGGGAAGACAGGTCCAGAAGCCCAAGCCGAAGTGGTAATTTAAAAGGGCGTATGCATATGCCCCCACCGCAAAAAAGGCCACATATCCCAGATCGAGAAGTCCGGCCAGGCCCACGACGATGTTCAGCCCCAGGGCCACCACCACATAGATCAGGGCGGTGGTCATGATGTCGATCTGGTAGAGTGAAAACATAAATGGGTAGGCGATGAAGAAGACGGCTGCCAGGGCGATGGCCGGGCGGCTGAAAGCCGGATTGGTGATGATTTTCTGGGGCAGTGACAGGGTGCCACTGTCACCGGTTTCGGCCTTTTTGATGCCGGCTTCTTTACGGCGGATCAGATAGCGCCACACAAAGGAGAGGATGAATGCACCGATGCCTACCATAAACATGCGGTGCCATCGCCACTCCACGGTGCGGTAGATGGTATTGACCTGAATCACCATGATGGGGAAGGTCAGGAACATGAACCATATGCAGGCCATGAGGGATTTTTTGATCTCTGTCCAGTTCAACAGATCTTTGATGGGCTCCGTATTCGACATATCTATCGCTCTCCCGCTGCCGCTCTTTTGCTTAAATTATACTTTGTCCGTCTCTTTGCGCCCCAGCAGGCCGGATGGACGAAAAATCAATATCAGGACCAGGAATAAGAAAGCGAATACGTCTTCATAATCGCTGGAGATATATCCGGTGAAAAAGCTTTCGGACCAGCCCAGGACCAGGCTCCCCAAAACGGCGCCCGGCATGCTGCCGATGCCGCCCAATACGGCTGCCACAAAGGCTTTAATGCCGGCCAGAAAACCGATAAAGTAGTTGATCTGCCCGATGTGGGATGCGATCAAAATACCGCCCAGGGCGGCCGTGGCCGATCCGATGACAAAGGTCATGGAGATGACCCGGTTGACATCCACCCCCACAAGTTGCGCCATGTCGCGGTCCTGGCTGGTGGCCCGCATGGCTTTGCCGACCCGGGTGAATTTGATCATGAACGTCAACGCCGCCATCACCAGGGCCGTAATAACGTAAATGAGGATTTCCGAAGATTGTACGATATGTTCGATGGGCTCCAGAAACTTAAAGTCGGGCACCAGGTTGGGAAAGGGAAGAAAATCAGATGTCTGTGCCAGCAGGACATAGTTCTGCAGAAACAGAGACATGCCGATGGCGCTGATGAGCGCCGATAGCCTTGGGGCTTTGCGCAGCGGTTTGTAGGCGATTTTCTCCATGGTCCAGCCATAAGCCGATGAGTAAATCACGGCGACGATGGATGCGATCAGCAAGATCGCCAGTGCATTCCAACCCAGCAACGTCAGCAGGCCGGCCACGATCAACCCGGTGAACGCGCCGATCATGTAAATTTCACCGTGGGCAAAATTGATCAATTGGATGATTCCGTAAACCATGGTGTAGCCCAACGCAATCAATGCATAGATGCTGCCCCGTGTCAGTCCTCCGAGAAACAGCTCAAAAAAATATTCCAAGTCCATGGTACAACCGCCTTTATTGGTTATTTTCAAACCGGGTGCTTTGCACACGGTTCATCGCGCAACGTCTAAAGCACTGAGGTGCATTGACTCAAATGGTGCGTTGGGCCTTAACGGTAACGTCAACCCGTCAGGCGTTAAGTGCCCTTTCTTTGATAATGAATTTTTTCAGGGGCACAAAAAAGCAGGGAACAGGCCGGTTTACGGCCTGCTCCCCTGAATATCGTTTGGCGAACCCTACTTCAATTCCACATATTGACCGTTTTTCACCTGGTACATGGCAAACCCGACCCCTATGGCATCACCACGATTGTCAAATTTAATGCTTCCCACGGGTGTATCGGCTTCCTGGGTGGTCAGCGCCTTGACTATAGCATCATAGTCGGTGGAGCCGGCGTTTTTGATAGCCGTTAACAGTGCGATGGTGGCCGAGACGGCGTTGTCGAAGAATGCGCCGGCATCGGATTTGAATTCCGCTTTGTGTTTCTCATTGTACTCTTTGGTCAATGGATTGTTGCTGACGTCCTTGGGGCCGGTGGCATAGACTCCTTCTGCGTACTCTTTGGCCACTTTGATGAAGGTATCATCTTTGACCCCGTCATCTGAAATGAAGACGGTTTTCATTTTCTTTTTGCGCATCAGGGTGACGATTTTTGAGGCTTCGGGATGGTAGCCGCCGTAAATGACCGCTTCAGCCTTGGCTCTTTTGATTTTTTGGACAACCGCCGAGTAGTCCACAGCGCCGGGGGTGATACCTTCATAGAGCACGAGTTCCGCCTCAGGCTCTTTTTCCAGGAAGGCTTTTGCAAACTCCGCCAAACCCTTGCCGTAGTCGCCTTTGTCATGCAAAACGGCAATCTTTTTGACTTTGAGCACGTCCAGCGCAAAGTCCACTTCCAGCCGCGCCTGGGCGTCGTCCGAGGCGATGGTCCGGAAAAAGTTGGGATAATCGCCGCTCTGGGTCAGTGCCGGATTGGTGGCCGATGGCGACATGACCACTTTTTTGGAGTCATTATAAATACCCAGGGCCGCTTTGGTGGCGCCGCTGCAGATGTGTCCCAGAACCACCGCCACATCTTCGCCAACCAGTTTGGTGGCGGTGCTGGTGGCCACTTCGGGTTTGCATACATCGTCTTCGATGACCAGCTCAATTTTTTTCCCGAGTACGCCCCCATTGGCGTTCCAGTCCGCCACAACCAGCTTGGCGGCATTGACCGAGGGAATGCCGTAAGAGGCCAGATCGCCGCTGTGGGGGCCGCCTACGCCTAATTTTATCGTATCGGCGGCCGAAACCGGACCGCACAACACCAGTGCCAGAAATAGTGCCGCTGCGATAGTGGTAAACCGTTTCACAGATCCATACTTCATCATTACTCCTCCTCGTCGCTGTTTGTTATTAAGCGCCTTTTAGGGTCTTGGGAAAACCAAATTCCCCAATCTTGCTTCTCTTTGAATCGGTTTTCGGCATTGCGTCAATGGTTTCACACAACTATTATGCACCCATCTGTACGCCTCGGAAAACGAATTCAAATCGCGTTGGTTCGCGCAATTTGTTACAATTCAATTGTTCCGCGATCCTTAAACTCTGCTCTTGTTTCAAAACAAGGCTTGAATTTGACTTAGCGCACTAACCTATAGCCAAGTTTAGGGCCTTGAGTCAAGTCAACTCGCTTAGGACGTCATCCACCGGGCCCTTTCATCAATATTTGTTTGATTGAATTGCCTTATGGCGCTTTGCGGTTCGAATTGGATCGCTCCACATTGGCAAAAAATTAGATTTGCCAAGAATAACATGATTGTATAATGAGTAGAGGTGTCGTTGAAACTTCGACGCTCAAATTTCCGATGAGATCTGCAAAGGAGCGGGCTGTGGTAAAAAAAATCGGCTTGGTCGTTAAAAATGATGACCGGGCGTTGGAAAAAGCCGGCCAATTGGAAAAGTGGCTCTCCTCAAAGGGTTGCGACGTCATTCACAAATCCACCGCCGCGCCTCAGCAACCGCTGCCCCAGGCCGAAGCGGGCGCTCCAAAGGATCTGTTCTGTGTTGTGGTGTTGGGAGGCGACGGGACTTTTCTCAGTGCCGTGCGCTGGCTGGGAGACCAACAGGCCCCCATATTGGGGGTCAAGTTCGGAGAGGTCGGTTTTCTGGCCGAAGCGGCCGAAGAGAGCCTTTTTGACGTGGTCGACAATATCATTCACAAGCCATTTGCAACCCGGCCCCGCATGCGGTTGCAGGTGGAGGTGTGGCAGCGGGACCAACTTGTGGCCTGTGAAGCAGTTTTAAACGATGTGGTGATCAATAAAGGCGCATTGGCCCGGCTGGCCCATCTCAAAACCTATGTCGATGACCGGTATCTGACCGATTACCGGGCCGATGGCCTCATCGTAGCCACGCCTACGGGTTCGACGGCTTACTCCCTGGCTGCCGGCGGTCCCATCATGCATCCCACAGTCCAGGGGTTTTTGGTGACGCCGATCTGTCCCTTTACCCTGACCAACCGTCCTCTGATTGTACCGGATTCGGCCAGTATCAAGATCCAATTGGCCGAAAAGTCGGCCAATATTATTCTTACCTTTGACGGCCAGGTAGGCCTGCCCATAGATGAGAGCCATACCATCGTCGTGCGCAAAGATCCCATGCCCGTTCAGACGATCCAGCTGCCCGACCGGGAGTTTTTTGACGTCTTGAAGACAAAGCTGCGCTGGAGCGGGAGCAGATTGTAATTTTTTATAACACCTGGCTTAAAAACAGCTTGGTGCGATCCTCTTCCGGAGAGGTGAAAAAATGCTCCGGGGTGCCCTCTTCAACGATTTTCCCTTCGTCCATGAACAGCACCCTGCTGGCGACTTCGCGTGCAAAGCCCATTTCATGGGTGACAACGCACATGGTCATGCCTTCACGGGCCAGTTGTTTCATGACATCAAGTACTTCTCCCACCATCTCCGGGTCCAGCGCGGAGGTGGGCTCGTCGAAGAGCATGATTTTGGGATCCATGGCCAATGCGCGGGCGATGGCCACACGCTGCTGTTGGCCGCCGGACAGGCGGGATGGATACTCACCCTCTTTTTCGGCAATGCCCACCTTGGTCAGCAGACTGCGGGCCTTGACC
>JASFKE010000221.1:0-6702 GCA_050118795.1 Desulfobacteraceae bacterium
GGGGCGCTTAAAAAGGGCGCTGCTGCGTTGGATTGGTTCAAACGCCGCTTTGCCGAATCTCCAAGCGAACACGAACGCATGAATCTTTTGGCCGGCATGGTCGCTTTCGACCAATGGGATCTGGTTGAAAAGGCCCTGGCCTTCGCCCTGGAATCCGTGCCGCCGCGCAACCAGTTCATGCCCATTGCCGCGGCCGGCCAGAACACCGCCGCCACAGCCCATCTGTGGGGCTGGTATCGAAAGCATCTCAAAGAGCTGGAAGCATTTCACCCCCTGCTCTACGAACGGGTCATCACCGGTATCGTACCCCTGGGCGGGTTGGGATACGAAGAGGAGGTCAATACTTTTTTTCATGATTATCTGAAAGATCAGCCCCATGTTAAGGATGCTGTGGAGTTGGCGTTGGAGTATCTGGAGATCAACACCGCCATGCAATAGCTGCAAATCGTCGGAGGGCTCCAGATTCTGCGTTGCCGGAGGTTCGCAGTATTAGGTATACGGCTTCACCTCCGGACGCCTTGCCTCTGGAGCCCTCCGACGATTTGCACGAGTTTACTCATACAGCCGATTTGCATGAGTTTACTCATACAGCGCTTGTCTCTCAAGCTCCAGATTCTGCGTTGCCGGAGGTTCGCAGTATTAGGTATACGGCTCTTCACCTCCGGACGCCTTGCCTCTGGAGCCCTCCGACGATTTGCACGAGATTACTCATACAGCGCTTGTCTCTCAAGCTCCAGATCGTGCGTTGCCGGAGGTTCGCAGTATTAGGTATACGGCTGGTACTCTTCACCTCCGGACGCCTTGTCTCTGGAGCCCTCCGACGATTTGCATGAGTTTACTCATGCAGCGCTTGTTTCTCAAGCTCCAGATTCTGCGTTGCCGGCGGTTCGCAGTATTAGGTATACGGCTATTTGCTGCGTTTTCGAATCTCTGTGACGCTTTCGCCGCCGATGCCCCAGTTGTCTGTGTTGAGTTCTTCTATGACAACCACCGTAGTTTCCGGGTTTTTGTCGAGCACATCCACCAGAAGCTGGGTTGCGCCTTTGATTAATTTGGCTTTCTTTTCTTTGGTGACCTTTTCGTTGGTTATTTTAATATTGACAAATGGCATGGGACAACCTCCTGTGGTAGTGTAAAATCGCAGTGGTTATTGTACACTATCTTAAAGCCTGTATATAGATATTTGGTGCGCCAAAGATCTTCGGAGAGCCCTGTGGAAGTATCGCGAGAAAGATGTGTATTGGTCATTGAAGACGATCCCAATACCGCCAACCTGATTGCCTTATATTTGGAAAAAGAGGGGCTCAAGGCGTTACAGGCCAATGACGGCGCCAAAGGCCTGGCGCTGGCCCAGAGGTACAGGCCGGATTTGGTGGTTTTGGATATCATGCTTCCCAAAATGGATGGATGGGAGGTCTGCCGCCAGTTGCGCAAGAGGTCCGAAGTGCCGGTGATCATGTTGACCGCAAGGGGGGAGGAGATCGACCGGGTGTCCGGTTTGACCTTAGGGGCCGATGATTATGTGGTCAAACCCTTCAGTCCAAGGGAGTTGGTCGCACGGATTAAGGCGGTTTTGCGGCGCACAGCATCCTCTGGAATACACCACCACCGTATATTGTCCATAGGGGGGGCGGTCCTGGATTTGGACAAACGCCGCCTCAATGTAAGGGATCGCCCCGTAGAGCTCACCCCCCACGAATATGCCCTGCTCAAGGCCCTGATGTCGGCCCCGGGTCGCACTTTTACCCGGGACGAGTTGTTGGATAGGCTCTATCCCGAAGGTGAAGCGGTGGTGATCGAGCGGGTGGTGGATGTGCACATCGGCAAGCTGCGCCACAAGATTGAGCTGGACCCGTCCAGGCCCCGGTATATCTATACCGTGCGGGGCATCGGATACCGGTTCGCGGATGCCTCTGACGTTGCGGGCCCAAAATGAATCGGCTGATTTTCAAGTTATTGCTGGTCAATCTGGCGGTCATCGGCTTTGTCATGGCTGTGGTGTGGTTGTCCATAGACACCCTTGCCGCCGGCTATTTTGTCACCCTGATGGAGAAGTATCACATATCGCCGGAGCCGGCCCACGATATGTTTGTCAGCGCCGTTCACCGGTATCTGATTTGGGCATGTCTGGCTGCTGTGATTCTTGCGGTGTTGCTCAGTTTCTTAATGATGCGGCGTATCCTTGCCCCATTGGGCCGCATGACCAAAATCACACGCAAGATTGCCGCTGGTGATTTCACCGCCCGGGTTCCGCCGGGCAGTGGTGATGAAGTTGGTCAGTTGGCCCAGGCATTTAACCGCATGGCCGTGAGCCTGGATAACCTGGAAAGCATGCGGCGCACGCTGATGATCGATGTGGCCCATGAACTGCGGACACCGTTGACCAACATACGGGGCTACATAGAAGCATTGAACGATGACGTTGTCCCGCCCAGCGCACAGACCTTTGATATGCTCCAGGGTGAGACCATGCGCCTGGCGCAACTGGTTGAGGATGTCCTGCATATGGCCAGGGCCGACGCCGCCCACGGCCATCTGACTAAAACCCCCGTGGATATGCTCGGATTGATCGAAAAGACCCTGGAGCCGTTTTCACACCAGTTCGATCAAAAGGCCGTCCGGGTGGCCGTAACCGCCACCTCCTCCATTGGGCGGATTCAAGCTGATCGAGAGCGCATCATCAGGGTGCTTCGAAGTCTCATGGACAATGCGGTGCGATATACGCCGGACAGCGGCAAGTTGGAGATTCGTGTTGACAGCCGCGACCGGCAGGTCCGGGTGACCTTCAGCAACACGGCGCACGAAGTGGTTGCCGAGGATCTGCCCTATCTGTTTGAACGGTTTTACCGCGGAGAGAAATCCCGTTCTCGTGAACACGGCGGCGCCGGAATCGGCCTGGCCATCGTCAAAGCGCTGGTGGAATCCCATGGCGGTCGTGTCGGCGCGGAACTGAATAAGGGCCGTTTCGAGGTCTGGTTCACTCTGCCCGGCGATGGTTCGATTCACCTATAGCCCCGCTCCGGAGTGATACAACCCCTTCGATCTTTACACAATCTTTACACTATCATTAAGACATTGTTAAATTCCGGTCTTATGGTTTATGTCAACACAATGTTCAATCATCTATTCGGAGGTGTTCAATGAAAACTACCATCATTACCATCCTGGCCTTGGTTGTCTTGTTGATCGGCTTTGGACAGGTCTTGGGCACGGATAACAAAGATACGGATAATAAAGATAATGAAATGGATAAATCCCTAAACGCCAAACTGCCTGAAGGGATGCGTGAGGCGGTATTTGCCGGGGGCTGTTTCTGGTGTACCGAATCGGATTTTGAAAAGGTTGACGGCGTGATCGAAGCCATCTCAGGATATACCGGCGGCAATGCAGAAAACCCGACCTATAAACAAGTATCCAGGGGTGGCACCGGTCACCTGGAGGCCGTAAAAGTGGTTTACGATCCCCGAAAAATTGACTTTGACTCCCTGTTGGATATCTTTTGGACAAAGGTAGACCCCACCGACGGCGGGGGGCAGTTTGTGGACCGGGGCGACCAGTATCGCAGTGCTATTTTCTATGCCGATAACGCTGAGCGCAAGCTGGCCGAAGCGTCAAAAAAGAGACTGGCCGCATCGAGGATTTTTGATAAACCCCTTGCCACAGATATTTTACCCCTTGGGACCTTCTACCCGGCCGAAGATTACCACCAGGACTACTATAAGAAAAATCCAATCCGCTATAAATGGTACCGCTCCGGATCCGGGCGGGATCAATTTTTAAATAAGGTGTGGGCGGACCGGCCCATGAAGATGAAAGAGGTAAAAGAGATGGGTGACATGAATACCAAACCGGTGATGGAAAAAAAGAGCTCGTCCTCCAATACGGACTATACCATTCCCAGCGATGATGTGCTCCGCCGGAAATTAACCCCCCTGCAATATGATGTTGTCCGCAAAAACGGTACTGAAAAACCCTTCCAAAATGAGTATTGGGATAACCATGAAGAGGGCATTTATGTGGATATCGTTTCAGGAGAGCCCCTGTTCAGTTCAGCGGACAAGTTTGAATCCGGCACAGGGTGGCCCAGTTTTACGCGGCCTTTGGAGCCTCAAAACATCGTAGAGAAGATCGACCGGAGTTTTTTCATGACGCGCACCGAGGTGCGCAGCAAACACGGCGACTCCCATCTGGGACATCTTTTTGATGACGGTCCCCAGCCCACCGGGATGAGATATTGCATCAACTCTGCATCATTGCGGTTTATTCCCAAGGATGAGTTGGAGAAACAGGGATATACGCATTATGCTGCATTGTTTAAGTAGACCCCATCGTTGCAAAAGCTGAGGGCTTCAAAGTCAAGAAATGCATTGGTCGTATTGGTGGGTTGACTCGGGATGAAATGATTTTAAAAGGTCTCTTGACAAGTACGAACGATCGTACTATTTTACCAATTATGGCCAAGGGTGTAGATACAAAACGGATGATATTGGAGACCGGGCTGGAGATGGTCAGTCGATTGGGGCTGGAATCGGTGAGCATCGGCGAATTGGCCAAGGCCACGGGGATGTCCAAAAGTGGATTGTTCGCCCATTTTCAATCCAAAGAAAATCTCCAGATCGACATCCTTCAACACGCCGGCCGTCTCTTTTCCGAGGGTGTGGTGGTGCCGGCGCTCAGAACCGAAGCCGGCATACCCCGAATCAAGGCCCTGGTGGAAAACTGGGTTCGCTGGACCTCGAGATTGACCGGCGGATGCATTTTTGTCCAGACCAGCAATGATTATAAAGATCGTCCGGGAAAGGTTCGTGATTGCTTATTGTCGCAGCAGGATATCTGGCTCGACACCTTGAGGCGCATCGCCCGATCGGCCATCCGGGTCGGACATTTTCGTCAACAGATCGACTGCGATCAATTTGCATTTGAGCTCTACTCTCTTCTGCTGGGGTTCCATCTATATGATAAGCTATTGAAAAATGGGGCTATTCAAGAACGCCAGCAAACGGCTCTGGAAGCTTTGATTAAGCGATATCAATAGTGTAACGGCGATCGCCTCTGACCAACCTTTGAATTGCATTTACAGGGAAAAAAGAGTGTCATGAGCACGGTATTTTTTAATACCCTATTAAAAGCACGAACGTTCGTATGTATAATATCCGATGATCACTTTAAACCAACATGGCAAAGGGAGAAAGATTATGGATCAAGATGTAAATATCATCAAGGCGTTCGAGGCGGCGGATGAGGATCGGCGGCTCTCACTGTTTTTAACCCACCGGGACTTGAGACCACAATTCACAGATATTTATATGGCCGACAAGGCGCACCCGACCCACTCGACAAGGCCGACCTCCAAACAATTTAGTGGCTTTAGCGGCTTTAAAGGTAACAGCCGAATTTTCAACTTCTGGTTGAAATTGCGCAGAGGATTGACGGCAAGGGGCTGTGCGGGATTCAAGGGGTCGAATTAGCTGGGTTTCGAGATACAGATTTGTTCTGTATCTTCTGCGATTCTTCAATTATATTCAGATCGAGAAGAGCTTTTCCGACAACAATTTAAATGGGCGTGACGATGGGTTCGGGTACCACACTCAGAAGTTGTGACCTGTGCGGGTTACCGCTGCGCTATGGCAACCACAGTGGTGTGTTCGGTGCAGCGGAGCACCATTTTTGCTGTGGCGGTTGTCTGATGGTCTATACCATGCTGACCGAGGCCGCCGATTCACCCGATCCCGCGCAATTCAAGCAGAGTGATCTGTACCGGCGTTGCGTGGCGGCTGGTGTGGTTCCTGCCAGTGAATCGAAGTTGGCCGACGCCGTGGATAGGGGATCAGATGCGGTTGCTGAGTCCCCGCTAGAGAAAACGGTCCATGGGCATCTTTCGCTGCACCTCGAAGTTGAGGGAATGTGGTGCCCGGCCTGCTCTTGGGTGATTGAATCGGCTCTGGGGCGCATAGGGGGGGTGGAGGAGGCGGCATGTGATTTTGCCACCGATCGGCTGCGCTGCCGTTACGATCCGGTGCGGGTGGATCCCGGCGCCATTGTAAAGACGGTGGAAGGATTGGGCTACCGGACCTCAGCCTGGCAAGGGCAAGGGGCCAAGTCGATATGGCGGGGCGAACTTGTGCGCCTGTTGGTCAGCGCCCTGCTATCGGTCAACGTTATGATGCTCTCCTGGTCACTCTACTCGGGGGTTTTTACGTCGTTGAGTATCGACGATATTCGCTACATCTCATGGCCCATTGCGGTTATGGCCACCGGGGTGATGTTTTTTGGCGGCGGGCCTCTTTTTCGCAGGGCTTGGCTAGGTTTGCGCGCCGGCGCGCCGGGCATGGAGGTGTTGGTGTGCATGGGGGCGGCCAGCGCTTATTTGTACAGCCTGTACAATTTTTGGGAGGGAAGCTGGCACCTTTACTTTGATACGGCATCCATGCTGATTACGCTGGTCCTTTTGGGAAAATTGCTGGAGGCCGGGGCCAAGGCACGGGTACGCAGGGATCTGGAGGGGTTTTTAACATTGCAGCCCAACAAGGTGCGGTTGTGCAGCGACCGGTACCCGCAAGGCCGTTTTGTAGCGCTGGAGCAGTTGGTCCCGGGAGATACGTTTCGTATTGTGGCCGGTGAGATGGTGCCTGCCGACGGCCGGGTGATTCGCGGTGGGGGACTGGTGGATGAAACCGCGGTGACCGGTGAGTCCCGGCCAAA
>JASFKE010000222.1:0-6701 GCA_050118795.1 Desulfobacteraceae bacterium
AGCCGTATGGCCAATACTGCGATCCCTGGGCAACGCCGGATCTGAAGTCCTCCGGCGCCCTCGGCGTCAAGGTTAGGCGGCGGTTAGGCCTCCATCCACATAAATAGTCTGCCCAGTAACAAAACTAGCGGCATCGGATACCAGGTAGTTAACGGCACCCGCCATATCCTCAGGCATGCCGATCCTTCCCAGAGGAACCGCCGCGGCATACTTTTTGGCCAGCTCGGGATCCTCGGCAATGTGCTTGGTGCCCGGTGTGATCACCAAGGCCGGCCCAAGGGCATTGACGCGTATGTTATGGGGCGCCCATTCCAGGGCCAACGCTTTGGTAATGAGTTCGACCGCGCCCTTGGTGGCGCAGTAACCGGTGTTGCCGCCGGTATAGCCACGGATTCCGCGAACCGAGGAGAGATTGACGATGGCGCCGGACTTTTGCCCGCGCATGACCTTGCCGACGATTTTACAGGCAACCATGGTCCCCTTGACATTGACATCAAACAGCTTTTCCCAATCTTCCATGGGAAACTCGAAAGCATCCCGCTTGATGTTCATGCCCATGGCATTGACCAGGATGTCGATTTTGCCGTATTTTTCCATCACCTGATCCACCAGGTTCTGCACCGAGCTCTCGTCGGTGACATCCGATGTGATGGCAATGGCCGGGTTTCCGGATGCCTCGGTAATCTGCTGGGCCACCTTTTCAATGGCTTCCTGATTGCGGCTTGAGACCACAACGGTGGCGCCATGCATGCCGATCCCCATGGCCAAAGCCTCTCCGATTCCACCGGCGCCGCCGGTAACGATAGCAATCTTGCCATCCAGTTTGAACATATCTTTCATTTTGATCTCTCCTGCTATGTTTAAGTTATAGCCCACGGTTGAAATCTGATCGAATATCGATGGGAATGCAGTTTGAAAAGGTGAGCCGCCGCATGGCTCTTAAAATCCATCCAGGGGAAACGTTTCAACCGTGAGCCACAAATCTATCTAATGTTGCATGTTGCCGAACGCGCGCGCGCGATTACTTTTTTTACGGGGTCACGATAAAAACCAGCACTTCCGCAGGTTTTCCATTATTGATGATCATGTCACGCTCTTCGCCCGGAGCGATATAGATCAAATCACCTTCATTGAGCACGTGCTTTTCTTCAGGCCCGCACACCGTAATAGAGCCCTTGACCACATAGTAAACTCTCTCTTTTGGAGAAGAAGACATTTCCGCGCCGCCGTTGGGCTGGAAATAAGAGTAGCAGACCGTTGTCCGTTTGGACTGCGCTTCGGTGATTTTTTGCAGACCATACACCTCGGAGTGTTTGGCCGCATCATATTGGGTGCCTTTGGCATCTTTTACGCTGATCATCCCATTTCCTCCTTACAAGGAGAACAAGAGAGGGGGTGAACAGCCCCCCCTCTTAATCCGTTATTTTGGTTCCAAAACGATTTCGCCCAGGTTCACATCTTTCAAGGTCGTCAACTCAACCTGTTTTCCCATATAACCGTCGGCGCTGACATTGAGGCGGTAGGTCTCATTCTTTGCCAGGCCTTCAAATTCAAAATCGCCGAACAGGTCCGTCTCCGTCTTCAGATTAACCCCGCCGCCGCTCAGGGTGACCGTCACCCCCTGGGCGCATTCGCCCGTGTTGTCCCCCATGACGATCTCACCGGCGACAAAGCGCTTGGGCAGGCCAATGTATTTAACCAGGGGCTCTGCTTTGTATTCCGGGTGCAGCTCTTCAATGCCGCCATTGGCCGCCAGTTTGGCGATTTCGCTGTCGGGATCGTCCAGATCGCCGAATACCAACGCACCGGTGGGACACGCCTCCACACACCGGGGCATCTTTTCGCCCTCGTCCAGGCGATGGGCGCACATGGTGCATTTCTGGGGCAACTGGGCATCGGCATTCCAAAAGATCACCCGATAGGGACAGGCGGCGGCAATGGCCTCCTGGCCTTTGGCCTTTTCCGGGTCGATGATAACGATGCCGTCGTCCCGCCTGTAAACCGCGCCCTCTTTGGCTGCAGCCATACACGGGGCCGACTCGCAATGCATGCATGGTGTGGGAATATAGGAGAGCTTTGGATTGGGATAGCCGCCGCGTTCGATCTCCTTGACCTGCATCCAAAACTGTCCCTCAAGGGGCTGGGGAGCCGAGTAGTTAGGATAATCATTATCATAATATTCATCCCGGCATGCCAGGAAACAATTATGGCATCCGCTGCATTTACTGACATCGATCAATATACTGTATCGTGGCATTTTCTTTAGCCCTCCCATTTTTCTATTTCGATGAGGCAGGAATTCGGGGTCATTCCGGGCGCATTTTTCGATGTCATGCGACTGGGGGTCAGCATGTTGACACAACCGCCCTTATCCGGAGAGTCGGCCCTGCCGGGAATCAATGGATCGTAGCTGGCCGATGAGGCGTAGCTGTGAATAACCCCCGGCCGGACACGTTCGGTGACCACAGCGATGCACAGTACCGATGCGCGATGGTTGTACAGCCGTACAATGTCGTTGTGACGAATCCCCCGTGCTTGAGCGTCATCCGGATGGATGCGGGCAGGCCACCAGGCATAGCCGTCTTTTTTGATCCGGTGCACCGGAATATCATTCAGCCAGTCCGTGTGCTTGTCGTAATGGACGTGAAAGGAGAACCGGGGGTGGGGGGACATCAACTGAAGTGGATATTGCTTGTACATCTCGCTGTGATGCCCCTCGAAACTGGGGATGTAGCGCGGTGAGACCGGACGCTCCCAGTCGTCCGGGAAGCTGGCTTTGAGGCTTTCCGATACGAATTCGATTTTGCCGCTGTAAGTCCCGAGCTGATCGGCCTTGTCTGTGCCCCGTTTGGGGTTGTTGGCGTCGGGGGTGTCGCAGGCACGGCCTTCGGCGAACCACCGCAGGGACGGCGTGGATTTGTAGTCATCCTTGATGTTGATGATGTGGTACCCTTTTTTGTCAAACTCTTGCCAACTGATCAGATCGGACACATCCGAAGATTCGAAAAAAGCCTTGCACCAGTCCAGTTCCGTCTTACCGTCGGTGTACTCCTTCTTCAAACCCAACCGGTCGGCGATCAGGCTTAAAATTTCGTAGTCGGATTTTGATTCCCACATGGGTTCGAGGCACTTTTTCTCGCGCACGACCACACGGAAGTTGCAGCCGCTGCTGGCATGCACCGTGTAGCCCCCGCATGCGCCCCACTCTCCGATGTCGTCGCGCTCGAAGTTGGTGCAGGCCGGCAAAATGATGTCCGCCATGCAGGTTTCGCTGTTGAACCAGATGTCCTGGTTCACCACAAACTCCAGGTTGGGGCTTTGGTACATGCGCACCCACTTGGTGGTATCACTCATGGTGCCCATGAAAGAGCCGCCATACCGATAGAACATCTTGACCTCGGAGTACCCTTCCATGGGGTAGGTGAAGTGGGTGAATTGTTGCTCCAGAGACTGACCGCAGAACCCTTCGCCGTACCAACTCACCGGCGGATTGAGAACGGCGTCCGGCAGGGTGAGCCGCCACAGACGCTGCTTGGTGGGATTCATGGGCAGGTAGTCGGCCACATCGGAGGTGGCCATGCGCCCTTTTAAATCGGCGTAGGCCGGAAACCAGACATCGGTATCCGATGGCGCACCCATGGTGGTTCCCCAGATGGACCGCCCGGGTTTGCCAAGGCCCTGCATGGCTTGCAACAATACCAT
Organism: Desulfobacteraceae bacterium; assembly: GCA_050118795.1. Lineage (GTDB taxonomy): Bacteria > Desulfobacterota > Desulfobacteria > Desulfobacterales > Desulfosarcinaceae > JARRKU01. The sequence goes on from JASFKE010000222.1 coordinate 3,703, forward strand.
CATACGGGCCCATTCGGTACCAAAGGCCGTGCGGCAGGCACCGCCTTCGCCTCCCCTTGCGCCGCCTGAAAGCACGGTGCGTTTGGCCGCCCACTCTCTGGCCAGAGCGCGAATCACCCGTGCCTTGACCGTTGACTCCCCTTCGGCCCACTCAGGGGTCTTGGGCTGTGCGTCGATCTCTCCCAGGATATATTTTTTGAATTCATCGAAACCGAGGGTGCGATCTTTGACATACTCTTTGTCGTAAATCTCCTCGGTAATCCACACGTATGCGATGGCCATGGCCAGGCAGGTGTCGGTGCCCAGGCGGGGAGCGATCCATTTGCTCTCCATGACGCCGGCCGTGTAATTGTGATAGGGATCGATCACAACCGTCTTGACCCCTTTCTCCTTGAGCCACTGACGCCAAAGGGCTGAATCCTGGCCGGTATAAGTGCCGCGGGTGGTGTCCGGGTCGTTGGACCACAGAACGATCATTTCGGCGTTTTTCAAAGAGTCTTCCAATAGATCGTATTGTTCCGGCATGCCCAACCGCCAGAAAAAACCATAGGTGTGGGTGGCGCCCCAATGCCAGCCCTCCCAACTGTCCGGGTTGTCCAGCACGGGAGTGGCCTCGAGCATGTTCATGAAACGCGCAAAGGGCCCCATCTTGTATCCCACGATACCCCAATTGTGATGGGAGGAGGTCATTCCGGTGACGGCGGAATTGCCATAGGTCTTGCGAACCCGCTTGATCTCGCTGCTGACGATGTCCAGGGCCTCATCCCAGGAAATTCGTTCATAGGCCGATTTACCCCTGTTTTGGGTATTGCGCTCCCCTTTAGGGTCGAAGTCCACCCGTTTCATGGGATATTTAATACGATCGTCAGAGTAAAGCCTGCGCCGCTCCGCATGTACATAAGGTGCGATGTTGAATTTTTTGGGCGGCGAGTACTTTTTGCCGCCTGCCTCGATCACCCAGGGTTTAAAGTCTTTCTCATCAGCAACCAGCGGCCGAATACGCGTCACTTTGCCGTCCTTGACATAGACGGAGACAGGCCCGGCATTGGTGCAATTGGTAAAAACCTGTTCACTCATTATTGAACCTCCCGGTTTAAATATGGTGGCGTGTGGATATGTGAATTGGGCTCGCCGAACAGCCATTGACGGGCACCGCTTTGTTGCATATAATTGAATCATATTTCATATTATGCAACTACATTTTCCCTGCGTAGTATATTACACAGATCATGTCAAGATTATTTAACACAATTTTACATGTAATCTTTAATCATGAATATCGCAAGATTTTTTATGATTGAAATTTATCCGTGGGTGGGTTAGTACCAATTAAGTTGCAACATATTGAACCGAGTTTCTCTATATGGAATGCGCCAACCTGCCTCACTAATCAACAAAATGGAACCGCGGTGAATGGAAAAACAATGATACGCCCCACAGCTAAAATCTCTTCAACGGAAAAGGCGCTGAACATATTGTTGGCCTTTACCCCCCACAATCATCCCCTGGGCACCCTGGAGTTGAGTAAAAAGCTGGGGATTCATAAATCCACCGTCAGCCGTTTGCTTCACCTGCTGGCCGACAAGGGCTTCCTGCAGCAAAATACCGAAACAAAAAAGTATATGCTGGGCAGGGCGGCAGCGGAAGTCGGAAACGCCGTCATCCGTTCGCTGAACAATGAAATCGTCACCATCGCCCAGCCCCACCTCAATGAGCTGTGCGACACAGTGGGTGAAAGCGTCGCCCTGGAAGTTGTTTCGGGATCAAACGTCATGTTGGCCTATCACTGCGAAGGGCAGGGTCATATCCGGTTCTCCTTTCAGCTCGGAGAGCAGGTCCCTTTGCATGTGGCCGCCGGCGCGAAAACAATTTTGGCTTACAGCCCCCCGGAGTTCGTCGATTCGTGCCTCAAGGGAAAGCTGAACCGGTTTACCCCAAACACCATTGTTTCGAAAATACAGTTCCGCAAGCTGCTGGATGAGGTTCGGGAAACCGGCTTGGCCTACGACAGCGGCGAACGGTACGAGGACACACGTGCCATTGCGGCTCCAATACTCAACCATGACGGTATAGCGGTAGCCGCCGTTGTCATTGCCGGTCCGGCCTTTCGATTGACGTCTCAATTTTTGTTGGATGTGATGGCGCCGCTGAAACAAACGGCCGCCGATATATCCCGGCGACTGTTTACATAATAAAAAGAAAAAAAGCATCGGGTTGCAGATCCAGGTTTCCATGGCAATATTCAGGGTTGAGGTATGAACATAGCGTAAGAAACCTATACCCAAAAAAGGAGGACGGCATGGCGGAAAAAAAGAGCGACGCAACCCCAAAAAAATATGTTTACGTCAAAGATGAAAAAGGGATCGAATATGTTTGCAGGTTGGAGGATCTAAAACGGGCCGACCAGCTTTCTGAAGAGGAAAAAGAAAAGTGCATGAGTCCTCCTGGTGATGCCTAAAAAAAACCACCGTCATGCCCACTGCCATGACGGTGGCGTCATACAACAACACAGTTACAGCGTAAACCCTGTCGCTGCAAAAGTCGGAGGGCTCCAGATCCAAGTGTTTTAGCCTTTTTGCCATCTTTTTTATGCAACTATAGGGTAAAGGTAAAGTCGTCGACAACCATCCCCGGCAAGTTGGCGCTGCGTGTCGCCCTTTGATAGTAGGTACTCGACGACATGATAAAATCACGGTTCTTCGTCAGTCCAACGAGATTTTCGCCTAGCATCCTGAGAATGCTTTCATCGAACCGCATGACGTTCAGCGGGGCTTTTATCTCGCCATTTTCCACCCAGAACGAGGCAAAGCGGGTCATGCCGGTGACCCTGCAGTTGTTCCGATCGCTAAAATTGAGATACCACGCATTGTTCATATAGATACCCGTATCGAGTGTTCTTAGAATATCTTTTACATCGATTGTTCCCGGCAACATTTCAAAAGACTCGGTGGTTTCACCTGGATTCGCCCCATTGGTTTCGACGTTGAACTCTTTGGCGC
>JASFKE010000223.1:0-6686 GCA_050118795.1 Desulfobacteraceae bacterium
ATACCTTTTTCAGCCCCAAAAAACGCCCCTACCTCATTAGTTCAACACGATATAGGACTTCAAAGCCTAGGCACCGGTGTAAAGCCTTAGTCTCAACGAGTGCGTACCCACGCTGGAAACGCCGATGATAAAGTTCACCAAAATCAACGTAAAGTCACCTTACCTACTGGCCAGCAAAGCACACCAATGTATCTCCGGACTTACAATCAATTCGAGATGGATAGTACAGATGAAGCGGGCTGCGGTGGTGCCCTTATTTATTTTTGCGCAGCCGGTTTTGTCCTCTTTCGAAAACTGGGCTTCTCCAATGGACTCTATTTCCTTTTCACTCCAAAAGCCGCCCAACCATGCTGCTCCTGCTGCCAAATCAGCTCTGATATTTCATGGGGCAGGAACTTTTCGATCCGGGCTCTCTCTGCTACCCGGCAACCTGAGATTATCCACTTAGCCCGATGAGAAGATATGGCTAACATTTTTGGAATGAGCTGCCTGATTGTCGGCGGCCGTAAATTCACCATTAAGAGATCAAATTGGTGGTCTGAAAATTGATCGATCGTTTTTTGAGAAACATGAATTCTGTTTTTAAACCCATTCAGGCCACAATTTTTGCGAGCTAGGGTGCACGCTGTTGCATCGATATCAATGGCCGAGACCCGGTCTACCCCCAATGCGGCTGCGGCAATTGCCAGAACGCCGGTACCCGTACCCACATCCAATGCATTTTGCACCCGACTTTTCGTTTTAGTTCGATTTGGACCGAGAATATAATCCATGCCCTGCAATATCATTCGTGTAGTGGGGTGGTCACCTAGACCAAACGTATAGCCATCATCTAATTTTATCACTACGCAATTCGTATCGATATTTCCATTAAATCGACTCGGAGTGATGATAATGTTATCAGATACTTTAAACGGCTGGTTATAGTTTATTTCGAGATGAGTGGTTGAAAAATGTTGTGTGTAGATCAATTTCCCTTGGGAACAGAGATTTTGAACGACCTCACGAAAGAGTCCTCTCCTTGTCCCCGGCAGTTTACAGCGGATCTCTTTCTCCAGATTGAGCGGTGTTATTCGAAGATGTTTATTGTGTAATAGATTTAATATTTCTAATTTTATGGAGCTGCGGTCCGTCAATCAGAATCCAGCCTTTTTGAGTTGGTCCTGATACCATATAGAGAACTCATACATTCCTATATAGCGATCGTCATTGTTAATGATTCCCAGGGCCATTTCGAGAACGCCGCCGGCGTAAGCGTTACCATATTGCTCTTGGCCGCAATTTTGAAGAAATTCACGGACCAGTTGTTGGGTGGTTCTCTTGGTTTTATCGCGTCGAATATCGATGGGATCTTTGGGTTCTTCAAATGGATCCCACCTATCATAACCTCGTTTGGTGATATGTCTCTGCCGTCGTGGGGACATACTTTCATATATCGCTTTTTTTCTGACTTCCTTATCGTCTGAATTATCCACCACTGTTATTCTCCCTCAGTTTGGGCGCCATCGGTTTTTTCAGAGCTCTCCACGCCAAGATATTCGTCATCATAATTGGTGAGCAACGCCATGGACAGCGGTACTAACAGCTCAGCAAGTTTTGGGTAGCTACTTTTAATATCTCGTGCCAGATCAAGTGAGATTTTGTATAATTTTTGTTGTATTGCGTCCAATTTAACTGTTGGGTACTGTTTACCCTTTTCGAAGTGACTAATTCCACAAGTATGGGCCTTATCGCCGATCACCGTTGGGATGCCATAGAGTCGGCAGGTTATGGGTCTTGATTCATATAATTCACACTTATTTTGGTCATCGAGCAGAGGACAGCGGATCCTTTGGTGCGCCATATCCTCCAAAATTTCCTGTTCTGGTTTACCCTCTTGGTACGCCTTGCTCGCTGTGCGTTTTAATTTATATACTTTACGATCCGATTCATTTGCCCTATTAATGATTTGATCACGTAACGGCTGGGGGATGAGCTTGTCAAATTGACTCTTGATAAAGATGGCCTCTATCAATGTTAAATCAAATAGTGCATGGCAACAATCGGCGCAGCCTTTTTTACACGCCACACACTCACTATACTCTCGTTCTACTTTATCAAATACAGCATCCACCTGATTCACAAGGGCTTTGTATTTTTCAAAATAGGGTTCAAAGTCCATCTTCAACTCCTCATTGTTTCACGTGAAACATTTTGTTTAAGTGCGTCTTTCCATAGACAGATGTTAACACTATTTTCCTATACAAAACTTACTGAAAATTTCATCCAGTATATCTTTGCCGATAGTGTCCCCGGTAATGGCACCTAAAAAATTTTTAGCTGATACTAAATCCGAGACGATAAGTTCTTCGGTAGAATTTTCAGATAGACCTTTTAGAGTATCTTTAAGAAATTTGGCGGCCATCTTTAGAGATTCCGTCTGACGAAGGTTGGGAATCAGGCTGCGTCCAGGTACGATGTCGACTTCGTTCAAACATTTGCGCTTAATAGCCTTTTTCAGGTCGATCAACCCGTCACCAAACTTCGCGGAAATAGACACGTAATCGAGCGACGAGAAAAGGTCAGGGATTGGAAGCTGATCGGCATCTGAAATCAGATCCATTTTATTGATAACCAAAAGCGTGTTTCGTTGCCGTATCTGTTGAAAGACTTTTTGATCGTCCAGGGTAAATCCCGATGTACAGTCCACCACCCAAAGAACAAGGTCAGAGCTCTGAATATTCTCTTTGGTCTTATGGATACCGATCACCTCAACCGGATCCTCGCTAGGGTGAAGACCGGCTGTATCCGTCATAAGGATTGGAATTCCATCGATGGTAATGTAATCTTCGATAAGATCTCTTGTGGTACCTGGTACAGGTGTAACGATGGCCTTATCTTTTTTCAGCAGTAAATTCAACAGGCTCGATTTACCGACGTTGGGACGCCCGACAATGGCGAGCCTGATACCGTCGCGCATAACGTGGCCGTCATCATAGTATTGGATGAGAGACTCAATGGGTTCTAACACTTTATGTTGGATAGTCTCTGCAACCTTTTTAAAATCACATTCGTGCTCAATATCATCCGGAAATTCAATCCCTGCCTCAATTTCAATTTGTACATGAGTAAGGATATCAAGAAGTAGATGCATCCGCTCTTTAAATTGGCCGGTGAGGTGAGTCACCGCAAGCTTAAGTCCTGCTTCAGATTTCGCAGAGATCATCTCTGCGATGGCTTCGGCTTGGCTGAGATCGATACGGCCATTTAGAAAAGCGCGTTTGGTGAATTCCCCTGGTTCCGCAAGCCGACAACCCGCGCCCAAAACCAAATTCAAAATCTTACGTAAAATAACGGATCCGGAATGGGATTGGATCTCAACAACATCTTCACGGGTGTAAGATTTAGGTGCCCTCATCACTACCATCAGAACCTCATCAACGATCTGCCTGGAGTTAGGATTGCACACATGGCCATAATAAAGATGGTGGCTTTGAAGATTTTCGAAAAAATCTCTGCAAATGGTAGCGTCAGAAAATCCATGGGGCAAAAAGAGCTCTTTGCCAATGGATAGCGCCGAGGACCCGGAAATTCGAATAATACCAATCCCGCTGCTACCAATGGGTGATGCAATTGCGGCAATGGTATCATATTCCATGATGCTGAACTCGAGAAGGGTTGAGGTGTTTGCCTCCCCCATTGGTTTTACTGAACCTATAGTCGGCAGTTCAGATAAAATTCAAAATAAATCGAAAACCGATACCTAGCTTGAAGAACGGTTAGAACGGCGTCTTTGCCGCTTTTTGGGGAAAATGATAAGCTTTCTATAGTACCCTTCGCCTACGCTCTGTGTACGCACAGCACTATTGCTTTTAAGATACATATGAACCGTGCGTCGGTCATAAGCATTCATCTGGCCGATGGTAACCGGTTTTTTGCTTTTCGTGGCTTTATCCGCCATCCTGGCGGCCATCTGTTGCAGATTGTCCTTTCGCGTCTCAAGATAACCTTCAACATCAACCAGTATGCGGACACGCTGTTGGTTCTGCTTGTTGACAATTTTTTCAACGAGATATTGCATCGCTTCCAAAGTCTGTCCACGTTTACCGATAAGCATTCCGCTGTTGCCGCCCTCTACTTTAAATATAATACGCTGATCCGAAATTTCAGTTTCGATGGTCGCATCTGTGGTAATAAAATCAGCAATTCGCTGCAACGCCTCTTTGCCAATGCGAATGGCGCTTTCAATATTCTCTGGGGTGATCTCTTTTTTTTCAGCTTTCTCTTTTGCAGGCGCTTTGTTTTTACCGGCCGGCCGAACTTGCCTTGGCGATGGTGTTTCATCTTTGATATCGAAAGCGTCTTTGACGATATCCCTGGCTTGGGAAACGGTGGCGGAAACATCTAACCCATTGTTTTTCTTTTTTATTCTAATCTTTGCTTTCTTGGCGCCAACCAACCCGAAAATACCCGAAGACCCGTATGAGACGACATCGTACTCCAGATCTTCAACCGGGGTGTTTAAATCATTGCTGGCCTTTTCCAAGGCCTTGTCCATACTCTTGCCTTCAAATTCTAGAAACTGCGTCATTCTGAAAACCTCCAAAAACTAGGCTGTCTTTTTTTGCGTGTAGTATTGCTGCGCAATGGAAAATATATTGCTCACCAGCCAGTACAACACCAAACCGGAAGAAAAATTAATAAATATGAAAGTAAAAATAACCGGCATCAACATCATCATCTTGGCTTGAGCCGGATCTCCGGGAGCTGGCGTCATTTTTTGCTGTAGAAGCATGCTGGCACCCATGACAATGGTTAGCACTGGTATACCGTAAGGAGGATCCATTAATGGAATTTGAAAACCGAAATTAAACAATCGATCAGGCGCGGACAGATCTGTGATCCAACCAAAAAAGGGCGCATGCCGTAGCTCGATGGCGGAAAAGAGCATACGGTACAATGCAAAAAAGACAGGCATCTGAATTAACATGGGCAGGCAACCACCCATGGGGTTGATTTTATACGTTTTATAAAGGGTCATCATCTCCTGGTTCATACGCTGCTTATCATCTTTATATTTCTCGCGGAGCTCCTGCACCAGGGGCTGTATTTTTCGCATCTCCCCCATGGACTTGTAGCTCTTTTTGGCCAAAGGCCAAAAGACAGCGCGTGTAACGATGGTAAGGATGATAATGGCTATCCCGTAATTGGGGATAAATCGGTAGATGAAATTCATAAACCAAAGACAGGGCTTGGCAAGAAAATCAAACCATCCGAAATTGATCGCTTTGTCTAGTCCATTGCTCATCGAGCGTAACAAAGAAAGGCTCTTTGGGCCAATGAATAATTTTACTTCAATATTTTCTGTCTGTTGGGGCGGGAGCGCGGAAATATCTTTAATGATGTTATTGGTGATATTTCGATCTGATAACCCCAATTCCATATGGCCTTCGAAGTCGCTGTCAGTAATGATACTGGTCATAAAATACCGGTCTTCGATGGCCACCCAGCCGACTTTTCCAGTGAACCGGTTTTTTTCTTGAATATCGTCTACGGCGACCTGTTGAAGCTCTCCGTTGATCATGCCGCTGGGACCTTCAAACGAAATTCTACCGGCGTCCTCATTCATGGTATTTTTTAATCCCAGACCAAAGCTGCCCTGATAGGCGGATTGTCCGCCATTGTAAAGGGACATCTTAAAACCAACCAAATATGAGTCGGACCTGAACTCAAAAGTCTTTTCGACCACAAGACCCGTTGGGGTTTGGTACTGAAATTTTATTTTCGAGGAATTTTGGGTCACACTCAGCCTGTCCTCAACAAGGTCTGCGCTGAAGAGGGCATTTTCCAGCTCTGCTCCGGATTGTCCTGAAAGTACGGTGAAAACGCTTCCACCTTTATTATCCTTGTGTATCAGCTCTTTTAAAGGTGAATCGGGCTGAATCGTTTCGCGATACTCTTTGAGCACCGTACTGACGACCGTAGCACCTTTTTCGGACAGCGTCATACTGTATAGTGGTGTATCCACTGTGATGGTTCGTGCTGAACGGGCAGGTTCCCGGCTCTTTTCGAGAAGCACAGGTGCCGTGGCCTGGGTTTGGCCGCCTGTGGGTGAAGGGGGTGACGCCACTGGCGCTTCCGGCGCCGTTTCGATTTTGGATTCCTCTTTATCCGCTTGGGTGGGAGCCTGCGGCGGTGCAGGAGCGAAGAAGATGCTCCATGCGAAAAAGATTAAGAAAGAGATGCCAATGGCAATGAAAAGACGCGTTTGTTCCATTAATTACTCCTCATCTGGGCAACCGTGTTTAGTGGCCGAAGAGCTGCGTCTCTTTCATCAAGAAAAGGAAGGATACAGTGGTGATAGCGCTATGGTGGGTATTGGGCCATAGGACCCGCATTTAAATGATCCCATGTTTACGGAACCGGATCGTACCCGCCTTCATTCCAAGGATGACAACGTAACAAGCGCTTAACCGCCAAGACAGATCCCTTAATCAATCCATGCCGTTGGAAAGCCTCGATGGCGTATGATGAACAGGAGGGTGAAAATCGACAGACAGAACCGAGCAACGGTGACAACACCAATTGATAACAGCGTATCAGCAAGGTTACGGCCCATATGGTCCATGATTCAATTCGGCTGATATGTTGCGATTCGAGCAAAAATATTTTCCAATGATGATAACGTGCTTTTATTGGGAAGCTCA
>JASFKE010000224.1:0-6675 GCA_050118795.1 Desulfobacteraceae bacterium
CTTTCTGGAAAGTACCAGCCGTAGCCCACCTACTGCGAACCTCCAACAACCCAGAATCTGGTACCCTTATCATACTATAAGCTCATAACTTGAAAGCGCCTAAGAGCACCAAAGTCAAGGCGACCGGAGGTGAAGCCGTAGTCCACCTACTGCGAACCTCCGGCAACGCAGGATTTGGTGCTCTTAGGCGCTTTCAAGCGTAGATATCGATGTTTTGGCCGGTGTCATCCCGCCGCGAAATAAAATAACCCTTTGAATTATAAGCAAAACGCTGCTGGTCATTGCGCGGCAGACGGTAGAGACGATGCGAACTTGTCCGCTGCTGGTCATCGTGCGAAAGACGGTAGATATTGTGCTGCCTTGTCTGAAGCTGGTCCCGGGTGGTCTGCCACTGCGAATCAGAGCTCGGAAACGGTATCCGAGGCGGGCTTGGAATGGGCAGGTATGTGACCTCTCCAGCTGCGGTCATTTATAGAAATTCCTTTTTACCTGCGGGGTGGTAAAGGGTAATCCGATTATCTGTCTCAATATAACACACTTTAAAGGGGCGTGTCGATAAGGGTGCATGCAACTTATTTTACCTCGTTGTAGACAATAACGATGGCGGACGCGTCTATGGTGTCAAAAAGAGATAGAAGGAGGCTTTCATGAATCGAAAACGCATTTTCACCATTATCTTAATCGCAACCATCACCACTGTCATTGCAGCACAGGTCTCTTGGGCCGGTTCCCGGGCTCAACATCGTTTGGAAGGCGCCGCTCTCGGTATCGGGGCTCTGATCCTGACCAAAGCCATCATCGATCAACACCGCGTTGACACGGCTGTCGTTATCCCCTCTGATCGCCATTGCGGCCACCGCCGGCCCCACCGCCGGCCCCACCACCGACCGGCGGGCCACTGGGAAGTCCAAAAAATGTGGGTCCCCGCGGAATACAAAAAGGTCTGGAACCCGGGCCATTATAACCGGCGTGGAAAATGGCGACCGGGGCGATGGATAAATATAGAAGTTGAGCCGGGCCACTGGTCCGAGAGGCGGGTCTGGAGACCCTATCATTAGAATTCACCCCATCGCTGCAAAATCCGGAGGCTCTGCGGAGGGGAAAACATCGGCCTTACACCGGGCGGCCGTGGCCGAAAAAAAGCCATGGCCGTCACTGCATCATCATATTGACTTGGCGAACGAGTTGGCCGATATAAGCGCCTCTATCTTTTCCAGCAATTCGGCGTTGGAAAACGGTTTGGTCACATAAGAATCAACCCCCAGATTCAACCCTTTGGCAATATCCACATCCCTGTTCTTTGCGCTGAGATAGATCACCTTGATGTTGTCCCAGTCCGGATTCTCACGGATGAGCTGGAAAATTTCGTAGCCATCCAGATCGGGCAGCATAATATCGAGCAATATCAGGTCAGGCTTTGCCTGGGATATTTTCTCCAAAGCTTCCTTACCGCTTTGAGCCAGATCAACGCGGTAGTTGCTTTTCTCCAATAGGAACTTTAGCGGCACCAAAATGCTGAGTTCATCATCGACTATAAGAACCTTTTTCTGATTCATACCCCGACTCCGTAACAGGGGTTAATTGAGGTGGGTGAAACGAGTCTGCTGCGCCAACAAGGTATTCTGCCTCATTGACTCAATGCAGCAACTGCACTATGCTTGTGGATATCGATTGTTATCCTTCTGAAAAATAACAGAAAATGACCTGCAAAACAATTGCAAAGTTTGTCAACAATGCGCATCGGTCAGTGTGGATAGGGATGATTCGAAACAAAGGAGGCCGCCATGCATGATGAGGCCACCCTCACCAAACGACTCATTGGGCTGTTTTTGTTAGGGTATTTACTTTTAAACCACCCTTTGATCTCTCTGTTCAACATTCCGACCCTGATAGGGGGGATTCCACTGCTCTATGCTTATATTTTTGGTGCCTGGGCCTTTGTTATTTTTATAGCGGCCTGGATTGCCGGGGCCAGTTCCCGGTGAATCTCACCATGGGGTGAATCGTCAAGCGAAGAAGCGCAAATACCATCGCTCCAGGGCACCGGGATTGGACTGCCCTGTGAAAAAGGATGCCGTTAAATGAACCACAGGATATTATACAAAGCGTGTTCAAGATTGTGGTTTGACGGCGGGGTGGACCATGTTGGCGACTGAGACCATACTGTTCGTCTCATTGGGGTATATCGGCATACTATTCGCGGTGGCCTACTATGGGGACAAACGCGCCGACAAGGGCCGCAGTATTATCAATTCCCCTTATGTCTATGCGCTGTCTATGGCGGTTTACTGTACGGCGTGGACCTTTTACGGAAGTGTCGGTCGGGCTGTGCGGTCCGGTCCGGGGTTCCTGTCAATCTATATCGGCCCGACCTTGACGGCCGCATTGGGTTGGCTGGTGCTTCGAAAAATCCTGCGTATCAGCCGAATTCACCGGATAACATCCATCGCCGACTTTATCGCCTCACGCTACGGTAAAAGCATGACCCTGGGAGGGGTGGTGGCCGTCATTGCGGTATTGGGTATTGTCCCCTATATCTCCATTCAGCTTGAAGCGATCTCCACCAGTTTTTTAATTTTGCATACCTACAGCGGCACTCCGATGGATGTCCACTTCGACCGGATTTCCGTATTTGAGGATACGGCATTCTATGTTGCGTTCATCCTGGCTGCATTTGCGGTGCTGTTCGGCACCCGTAAACCCGAAGCCACCGAGCGCCATGAAGGGCTGGTCGCGGCCATTGCATTGGAGTCCGTTGTTAAATTACTCGCATTTCTGGCGGTGGGCATCTTCGTTACCTACGGCATTTACGACGGGTTCGGCGATCTGTTCGCCCGCGCACAGCAACTGCCCGAAGCCAGACAGCTTTTTACCATGGGAAAAGAGTCCGGCACCTATACCGACTGGACGATCTATATCGTTTTGAGCATGCTGGCCATACTATTGCTGCCCCGTCAATTTCAGGTGGCCGTTATCGAAAACGTCAATGAAAATCATCTCAAAAAGGCCATATGGCTCTTTCCCATGTATATGCTGGCCATCAATGTCTTCGTACTGCCGGTGGCCCTGGCGGGAATGATTGAATTTTCCGGTCAAACCGTTGACGCCGACACCTATGTCCTTCAGCTGCCGCTGTTCCATAATCAATCAAAAATTGCCTTATTGGTCTTTTTAGGGGGGGTGTCCGCCGCAACAGGAATGGTTATCGTGGAAACCATTGCCCTGTCGACCATGATCAGCAACAACCTGGTGATGCCCATCCTCCTGCACTTTCCGGCGCTGAAGCTCAATGCGCGCAGCGACCTGAGCTCCTGGCTCATTGCCATCCGCCATGCAGCCATTGTCGCCACGATTCTAATGGGATACATCTATTTCCGACTGACGGCTGAATACTATCCACTTGTGGCCATCGGCCTGGTCTCTTTTGCGGCGGTGGCCCAATTTGCACCGGCGCTGTTAGGCGGCATCTTCTGGAAAGGGGGTACCCAGGCCGGAGCCTTAAGCGGTCTTATTGCCGGATTTCTGGTTTGGCTCTATACCCTGGTCCTGCCCACCATGACGGAAACGGGATTGGTCCCCATCAGCGTTATTGAATCGGGTCCCTTCGGACTGACATGGCTGCGGCCGTTCCACCTTTTTGGCCTCACAGGATTCGATTCCGTTTCCCATGGTGTTTTCTGGAGTCTTTTGGCCAATGCGGGTGCTTATGTCGGCGTGTCGCTTTTCAGCAAACAGTCTGCACTGGAACACACCCAAGCCACCATGTTCGTGGATGTATTCCACCTCTCCCAGGAGACCCAAGAGTCTCTCGTATGGCGCGGTACCGCGTTTATCCCCGATCTAAAATCACTGCTGGAGCGCTTTTTAGGCAAGGAACGCACAGAGGAGGCCTTGGGACAGTATGCCCAAAACCACCATATCGACTGGAATCTGTCCCACAGTGCCGATCCGCGGTTTGTCACCCATGTCGAAAAACTGCTTGCGGGCGCCATCGGCTCCGCCGCTGCCCGGGTCATGGTAGCCACCGCTGTAAAAGAAGAGTTGCTGGGCATTCATGAGGTCATGGATATCGTCGATGAAACCCGCCAGGTGATCATCTACAGCCGTAAATTGGAAAAGGCCACGGATGAGCTCAAAGCCGCCAACGAAAGACTTCAAGAGTTGGATCGCCTCAAAGATGAGTTTATCTCCACGGTGACCCACGAATTACGAACGCCATTGACGTCCATTCAGTCCATCGCAGAGATACTGCGGGACTACCCGGATACCGGCAAGGAGGAACAAGGCAATTTTCTGGGAATCATGATCAATGAGATCCACAGGCTGTCACGTCTGATCAATCAAGTGCTCGATTTCCAGAAAATCGAGGCGGGTAAAATGCAATGGACGGTCAAACCATTGGACATGCTCAAGGTTGTGCAAGATGCGGTGGACGCCACGCGCCAGCTGGTCACCGACAAAGAGATGCTGATGACGGTCAATCTGCCGGAAACGGTCCCCACCATCACCGGCGACCGGGATCAACTGATACAGGCCATGGTCAATTTAATCTCCAATGCCGTTAAATTTTGCGAACCCCGTACGGGCCATATCCATATCGATCTGACCCATCGATTTAACAAACTCTATCTCAATGTCCAGGACAATGGTATCGGCATCAGTAATGCAGATCAGGAAATTATCTTCGAACAGTTTCGACAGGTGCCCACATCCGATCGGGGACGTCCCCAAGGAACGGGGCTGGGGCTGGCCATTACACGACGCATCGTCGATTTCCACGCCGGCCAGATATCGGTCAACAGCAAGTTGGAAAAAGGCACCCAATTTAACATTGTTTTACCCATTGAAAAGCTTTGATGCTGAAAATGCCCAGTCAGAATTCCAATATACAATTAGCGAAACAAGGGTTTGGAATCATTCAAACCGGTTTCGATAATTTTTGCGACAGGTTTGCCGCTATCACCCAGCGCGCCCGCCGACGCTTTGAGAGCCGGGATTGGCATGGCATGCGACGCGATACGGTCGAGCGGCTCGATCTCTATTCTAAAATCGTTGACGAGACCGTGACAATGATGCACAGTGAGTTAAAATCGGCTGTTCAACGGACACGATTGTGGACCGTTATCAGATCACAATTTATAGATAGCTGCCAGCATCGCCGGAATGCTGAGATTGCCTGCACGTTTTACAATTCGGTCAATCGCAAAATACTGACTCCCCTGGGCATCGATCCACTGTTGACCTTCATTGAGAAGCCTCCAATAGAGGTATTGAATGAGACCACGGATCTGTACTTCACCATAGAAGTTAAACGGATTACCCCGAAAATTGTCACATCAATCTTAAATCATTATGAATTTCGTTCGCCTTTTGTGAGTATGAAAGAAGATTCCCGCAGGTGCGCCGTCAGGATCGGCCACCTGACAGATCACATGGGTGCCCATCAAGGGGCCCTGAGGCTCGAGATGCTTAAAGAACCTTTTTTCAGAGGCATGAGCGCATACCTGGTGGGGCGGTTGCGGCGGGGCCAACGGCAGAGCCCAATTATCTTTGTATTGGACAATGAACCCAGCGGTATATTGGTGCACGCTTTATTGACGACCATAGATGAAATGCGGATTTTGTTCAGCTTCTCAAGGGCTTATTTTCATGTAAAAGTACAGAACCCCGGCTCCATTGTGGCCTTTTTGAATAGGTTGATGCCCCAAAAACGCATCGCTGAATTATATATCGGTTTGGGTTATCACAAACATGGAAAAACTGAGCTCTATCGAGATCTGCTTCGCCATCAACAGGTTTGCAGTCAGGATCGATTCGATTATTCACCGGGCAAGCACGGAATGGTCATGATCACCTTTAACATGCCCGGCGATGATCTCATTTATAAGCTGATTCGGGATCGGTTTGATTCGCCCAAACGAACAACCCACCGTAAGGTTAAGGAAAAATATGACTACGTGTTCAGACATGACCGT
This sequence comes from Desulfobacteraceae bacterium, assembly GCA_050118795.1. Classification (GTDB taxonomy): domain Bacteria; phylum Desulfobacterota; class Desulfobacteria; order Desulfobacterales; family Desulfosarcinaceae; genus JARRKU01. The sequence continues at coordinate 5,976 of JASFKE010000224.1, forward strand.
GCCGGCCGCCTTTTGGATGTGCAAACATTCGAAAATTTAAAATTGGAAGATTGCTGTTTTACACCGGAATTGCTCTCCGAAATCAGCATCGATGCGACCAAAGCCGCGTTGGTAAAAGACGGCGAAGTTCAACTTCTGCACACCTACGTTGAGCGCAGGATAACACCGTTGAATCTGTTCCTGCAGCTATCGACGCCGGAAGTCGCCGAAGCCGCCGTCATAGACTACGGACGGGCCATAAAAGATCTGGCCAGGGTCAATGTGTTTCCCGGAGATATGCTGATCAAAAATTTCGGTGTCACCGAGATGGGGCGCGTCTTATTCTATGACTACGATGAGCTCTGCCCACTGTTGGAATGCAACTTTCGAAAACTCCCCCGGTCCAGGCATTACGAAGATGAACTCAGTGACGAACCATGGTTTTCGGTTGGAGAACATGATGTCTTCCCCGAAGAGTTCTCCGCATTTTTAGGGATGTCAACACACCTGCGGCAAGTGTTTTTGAAATACCATCAAGACTTGTTCGAAACCGAATTTTGGCTGCAAACCCAGGCTCAAATAAGAGCGAATAAATTGCCCCATATTAGACCTTACGGTAAAGCCCAGATGCTGAAACCGACCTCTGATTCCCATAGGAATAATTGACAACTGCGATCCATCGATTAGCATTAGAGCAACAACCTTGAGATAGAAATCAGCG
>JASFKE010000225.1:0-6636 GCA_050118795.1 Desulfobacteraceae bacterium
TTAAAGGTCTTATCCATCTGCTCATCGCTGATCTTCACGACCACATTGTGGGGTGGCAGTGGCTCTTCGTAGAAGAAGCGGGGCAGTCGATCGTCCTTGTTGGTAAATCCGGCCCGGCTGTTGAATTGGCGTTCGGCTTTGAGAACCTTGAGGCCCATCTCGGTCAAGGCCTCGGGCGCCAATTGTGTACCCAACTTGGCGTTGATGGCGCCGATGAAAGCCGTCCGGCCCTGGCGCGTGGAGAGCACCGCACTGGCCAATACGCACAGCCCGATACTGTCGACCACCGCCATGGAAATCTGGCTGTTTCTGGAGGCCTCCACCTGACCATCCGCCTTGAGGGGGTCCAATTTTCCGGTCACATACTCCGAGACCAGGTTGCCGGCGGTATGGTCGGCCCCCATGGGGCTGGTCGCATAGGTGACCGCATTGCCCTGCATGGCCCGGGGATCGTATCCGGATATGCTTTGACCTTTGACAACCGGTACCCGGTGGTGCTTGAAAAACCTGCCCACCGCCTCGGGGCCGCTGCCCAGCACCCGCCCGAAGGTTGAGCTTTTGGCGATCTCTTCCACCATCTCGATGGCCGCCCGGCCATCGCCGAAAGGCCGGTATCCCGCATCCATGGCAACCGCGACGCCCACACCCGTACTCATCGTGTCGATCCCCAGATCATCGCAGAGGAAATCGAGCTTTGCGATGATATCCAGATCGTCAATGCCGGTCATCCCACCCATGGACCAAATGGTTTCGTACTCCAACGAACTGGTGACGAATTTACCACGGGCGTCAACAAACTCGTTGGAGCACTTAATGATACATTTTGAGCAGCCTTGATGTCCTGTTTTTCCACCGCGTTTGGCCTGCATTTCGGCCATCCGCTCACCGCTGATCTTCTCCCAACCGTCAAACACCCCTTTGGTGGCGTTGTAGCAAGGAAATCCCCCCAGTGAATTGACCGGGGCGATCAGCCCCGCCGTTCCAAACCTGGGCATGACGTCCCTGCTGAAAGGGTTGCTGCGAACGGCGGCGGCAAATGCCTTGGCTGCGCGGTTGAAACTGTCCGGATCGGCGATGGCGTCTGCGATATCGCCCCGGGTGTCCAGCACGATGGCTTTCAACCCTTTGGAGCCCATAACAGCGCCCAGCCCGCCGCGACCGGCCGCCCGGCAAGGACGCCCCTTGGTGTCGGTGGATTGGATCGAAGCGGTGGGCATCATCCGTTCGCCGGCGGGACCGATGCACATGATGGCATTGTGGGGACCGTAGTCGTTAAAGAGCGATTCCACAAAGGCATAATTGCGTCTGCCCGATGGCGGGCCGGCATCCATCAGCTCGGCATGGCCGTTGAGATCGACTTTGAGAATATACAAACGGTCATCGGCGGGTTGGCCCTCAACGATGATGGCCGTGATACCCAGGCGACCGGCGGCGTCCCCGATGGTACCGCCGGCATTGCTCTCTTTGATGGTGCCGGTCAGCGGGCTCTTGGCGCCGACGGCAATACGGCTGGTATTGACCAGCCGGGTACCCCCCAAAAGTCCGGGGGCAAATATGAGCTTGTTGTCAGGTCCTAGCGGGTCGCACGATGGCGGCACATCCTCATTGAGCATGACGGATATCAACCCGCGGCCGCCAAGCCCCACATACAAGGGCGGTACCTTCTCCACAGTGATGGTACGCTGGGCCATGTCAAGCCGTATAAACTTCATCGATCAACTCCGTAGCCAGTAACACCAAAGCCCCGCATAGTTGCCGATCCTGCACAGGATGAGCCCATGGGGTGCGTGTATGGTACCGACGCATTTGTGGTGACGCATTTCGCCGTCTCCAGCCTGATTATCACCGACAGATAAGATATGCAGGATTATGAACGAGCGCAAGACCTATGTCACAAATATCATACAGCGGCTGGTCTTAGGGCGCTGGAACACTGTTATGTGAAGTTGGATGCTAAAACGAGATGCGATGGAGTTAGCAACCCGCCTCATCATCATACTGCCCCAGCTTGAGAAAGATTAACAGAAAGGGCCCCACCGCCATCGAGCAACCCACTGCCACGATTCCCATGGAAAAGGTGTAGGTCTCGCCCATATGTCCGATGAGAGAGGGGAAAATACCGCCGCCGATGAGAAAGGCCAGCGGGGGCCCCAGCGCATTGGTCACACTGCGCATGGACGGCGGCGCGATGCGGGACATTGCGGCAAAGGCGGCTGGAAAAAAAGAAGAGAGTACGGCCGGCTGAAGAAACAGTACGACAACCAGCGCCCGTCCTGTGACGAAACCCAGCAGTACCGTAAGAACCGCCGTGGCCAGCAAGGTTATCATCATGGCGGGTTTTTGACCGATTTTGTCCGTGATCCATCCCGCCAGAAACACCATGACAACGCCCGAAATTTGCGACAGGCCAATCATGGTATTGGCCAATGCCAGGTCGTACCCGCGCTCATTTACGAAAAAGAGCGGCAACATGGAATAGATGCCGGCATTGCCGCCCATGGCCATGGCAAACAAGAGAACCATGATCCAGAAAGATGGCTTTGAGATGATCTGTTTGACATTTCCCGGGAGGGGGAGCTGTCCCGGGAAATCGCCACCTTGCCCACGATAACCGTAGACAATGGCCGATGCCAGGGCCAGCAGCGCCCAGCAAACCAGAACGTATCGCCACGACATCCAGTGGAGAAGAAGGGTGGCCACCAGCGGCGCCATGACAAAACTCAGCGGCGGTGCGCACTGGTGGACGCTCAGGGCCTTGCCCCAATCGCTTTTACGCACCTCTGCCGTAATCGTCGCGATGGCCGACGGCAGGTGAATCCCGGCGGCAAGGCCAATGACCACCAACAGGAGACGAATCGCCCAAAGCGCTTTTACAAACACAAACGGCAGCAAGGTGAATCCGATGGCCCAGGCCGACAGCTTGAGGGCTCCCCGATGGCTTATCTTCGAAGAGATCAGCCCGGAGCATAGGGGGGCCAGCAGATACCCGATGGAGATCATCAAGAAGAGGGAACCGGCCTGGCTGTGGCTGATCCTCAAATCAGTCTCTATGGCCGGCATCAAGGGTGCAAACAATACCCGTGTGACGAACCCAAGGAAAAAGAGCCAGGCGAGAAATACGGTAATACCGATTTTATCCCGAAACGGTTCGGGCATGGGACAGTCGTCGACACCAATATCCTGCACGGTAGACCTTTTTGTTTTTTAGTATGAGATAAGCGAAGGCAGCCACAACGTAATTTGGGGGACAAACAGCAATAGCAATACGGAGACCACATCGGCCATCAGAAAGGGCATTACCCCTCTGAAAATGGTGGACAACGGTACGTCCCGGGCCACCCCCTTGATGACATATACGTTCATACCCACCGGTGGCGTGATGACCCCGATTTCGGTGACGCGGGTGATGATGATGCCAAACCAAATGGGATCAAATCCCAACTTGATGGCCACAGGGAAGAAGATGGGAACCGTCAACAGGATCAACCCCAACGCATCCATGAAGCAACCGCCGATCAGATAAACAAAGATGATCAGTCCCATCACCGCCATCGGTGGCATGTCCAGCCCCACCACCCATTCGGCCAGGGTAAATGGCAGCCGTGTTATAGCGATAAATTTGTTGAAGATGACAGCACCGAGAACAATGATCAGTATCATAGCGGCCGTCCTGGTGGTCGATGAGATGGAGTTGACAAAACCCTGCCAGTTCAGACGGCGCATGGCCAGGCTCAGGCACAGGACCAGGGCGGCGCCGACCCCACCGGCCTCGGTGGGGGTAAACCAGCCGCCGAACAGCCCCCCCAGAACCAGGACAAAAATGACCATGGTTTCAGCGGTCCCGCCCCACAGGCCTGCGAATTTTGTCTTCAGCGGCAGCTTGGGCCCGCGGGGCCCCAGATTGGGATTGATTTTGCATATGATGGAAATAGTGGCGATGTAGAAAACAGCTTCCATGATGCCGGGGATGAAGCCGGCGGCAAAAAGTTTTCCGATGGACTGCTCGGTCATGATACCATAAACGATCAAAATCACGCTGGGGGGGATCAGAATCCCCATGCTGCCGCCTGCCGCAATACTCCCCGTTGCCAGAGCCGGATCGTATTTGTAACGTTTCATCTCCGGCAAGGCGACCATGCCCATGGTGGCCGCCGTGGCTGTGCTGGAACCGCAAACCGCGGCGAATCCGGCACAAGCCCCTACGGTAGCAATGGCCAGTCCGCCGCGCATGTGGCCCAGCCATTTGTGGGCGGAGTCGTACAACCGCTGGCTGATGCCGGCTGAAAAGGCGAACTGCCCCATCAGGATAAACAGTGGGATAACGCTGAAATTGTAGGAAGCGAACTGATCCCAGCAGGCCCTGGCCGCCATGGTGAGCCCGCCCTTGGCGGAAACCATGTACATAAAACCGAACAACCCCACAAGGGCCATGGTGTAGCCGACCGGCAGACGCATGGACAGGAGTAGAAGAAGGACCAACAATCCGATAATACCGATTAGCGCCGCACTCATTTGTTGAATAACCTCACCAGTGATTTAAAAAGATCGATTAAAGAGACCAGGGCCAGCATCAGCAAGCCGAACGCCACACCCAGGATAAATGGATAGAAAGGAATTTCCATGGTCAACGACACCTCGCCAATATCTCTCATGTGAATAGCGTATTTGGCGACTTCCCATGCCAATATAAAATAGAGCAGCGCACCCAAAATGGAGACAATGGTATCGAAGAATGCCCTGACCCGGGGAGACAGGCGGTCCACAAAAAGGGTCAAAGCGATGTGTCCCTTGTTTACGGCGCAGTGCGCCAGTGCAAATGAAATGGTCATGGCGGCCAGAAAAGCGGTCACCTCATAAGTGCCCATGATGGGTTTCCAAATGGCGCGGCAGACGACGTTGCCGAAGACCAGCGCCATCATGGCCACCAAGGCGACACCTGCTATAATATCCAGTTTTTGACTGGCCCACGCCACAGCTCTATCCATACGTTCGATAACCATCATATCTATCGCGGCCTTTGCTTCGAAGGGTAATTCCCGTCAATGATCGATGCAATGTGCATCCCATTATCCCCTCTCCCGCAGCAAGGAGAGGGGACCGGGACGGTTTAGTTTAATATGCCGATGTGTACTTCTTTGAATACTCTGCTGCTTTCATCTTTACAAAGTTGAGCACCTCTTCACCGGGCAGTCCCTTTTTATTCATACGGGCCACGAAATCCTCTAGAATGGGCTGCATGAGCTTCATCGCTTTTTCGTTTTCGGCATCATCCCACCGGCTCATCTTCATGCCCTTTTCCAAGCCGTAATCGATTCCGTTGACCTTCATCTCACTGTCCCAGATCTGACCGGCGGTGAGAATGAACTTTTCGTTTACATCGTCGATGGCCTTTTGAACATCGGCCGGCAAAGCGTTCCACTTATCCAGGTTCATCACGCAATAATGGACGCCATTATATACCGGTGGCACGATGGCGATGTAATCGGTCACGTCGGCCTGCTTCCACCCCTTCAGCACCTCGGGCGGGGCGACATTGCCGCCTACGACGCCTTTGCTCAACGCTTCGTATACATCCGGCATGGGCATGGCGACGGGTGTAGCCCCCAAGGCCTCGATGGATTTTGCCGTCAGACCGGTGGCGCGAATGCGCATGCCTTTAAGGTCGGCCATGGACTTGACCTCTTTTTTAGTAAAAAGAATTCCCGGGCCCACGGAGTAGAACCACAGCACCTTGACATCCTTTAACTCTTTGGGTTGAAACTTTTTGTAGCCGTCCCAGGCGGTCATATTGGTGGCGGTACAGCTACCGAAATAAATGCCCGGCAATTCGAAGCCTTCCATCAGGGGAAAACGGCCGCGGGTATAGGCAAAAGCGCCGACACCGATGTCGGCCGTTCCGCTGACCACACCGTCGTATGTTTCAGGTGCCTTAAGCAATGTTTGCCCCGGAAAGCTGGTGACTTTCACCTTCCCGCCGGTGGCTTTATCGACCTCGTCGATCCACTGCTTTATCAACTTGGTGTTCATAAAGTGCGATGCGGGGAAAAAATTTGCCAGATTCAAACCCTTGGCACCGACGGGTGCCGTTGCGACAATAAACATCATGGCGATGGTAATAGATAGCACTGAAAACATTTTACGATGGTTCATGTTGTTGCCTCCTCAAATAAAAAATAAGTCTAAACTCCTTGGGATCACCGTGCCGGACATTTAGGTGTATCACCTCCTCTTTGCCAATTCCGAACGAAGCCTTGCCCGGTGCCGATTTATGCACAGCGTTTGCCCTATCAGGACTGGAATCCTGAACGTCAATCCGGGAACCTGAAATCGGTTCCCATTATTCCATGGGTATGTCACCTAAAGACAGGTCCTCTTTTGTGACGATATTATCGATGGTCTTGGATCTCTTCCCTTTTTTTATGGACAAGGTAAAGGTGCGGCCGTCTTCCAATCCCCGGAACCAGAAGTCACCGAAGTTGTCGGTTTCGACGCTGTAGGCGTCGCCCGATGCATTGTCCTTCAGGGTGCACTGGGCACCGATGATCACCTCTTTTTCCACCGGGTCGTATACCGTGCCGGCCACAAACTTTTTGGGCAGGTGTTGGTAGTACACCCGCGACTTGGTCTGGGCCCCGG
>JASFKE010000226.1:0-6608 GCA_050118795.1 Desulfobacteraceae bacterium
ACGATCTGTGTCGGCATATAGAAGCTGTTTCAAAAAATGTATTTTGGTTCAAGGCCAAGGCGGAGGCGAGTTTCAATCCGCGGGTATACTCAAGTATATTGATGACTTGCAACGATGTACCAACACAGAGATTGAGCCAAAAGATTTTTTTAAGATAGCTTCTATTGAAAGGAGGTTGGAATGCTATCACACATAACATCTATATGTATGGGGATCGTACTGGCAGTATCGGCCGTTACACCGGGTTGGGCTGAAAATAGTGACTTCAGCGGGCAGGTCAAAAAGTCCGTGCGTGAGACCATCGATACCCGGCAGAACACTCAAAAGGCGGAAGAAAAGTGGCGGGATGTAAGGCGCAAGCTTGTGGCGGTCTATGAAAAATTGCAGCAAGAGCAAAAACAGCTGCAGGACCAAAAACAAAACTTGCAACAAGAAATTATCGCAGCCCAGGACCGTATCGCGCTCAAGGAAAAACAGTTGCAAGATATTGAGCAGATGTCCACACAGATTACGCCATTTCTTCAAGAGCTGGCGGACCGCCTGCGACAGTTGGTTTCCGGCGGCATGCCCTTTTTGACGGCCGAACGGGAGCAACGCATCACCAGATTGACCGGTTTGATGGAAGATCCCGAGGTGACGGTCAGCGAAAAGTTTCGCAAGGCCATGGAAACACTGCTGGTGGAAGCTGAATACGGCAGCACCATCGAAGTGTATCAACAGACCATTGACGTGGACGGCGCCCCATCCTTGGTTAATGTCTTCCGGCTGGGCAGAATCAGCCTGTTTTACCAGACATTGGATCAGAAACGCTGCGGCTTCTATGATGTAGCTGCCGCAGGATGGCGGCCCCTGCCCACCGCTTTCAACCGTTCCATTAAGACAGCCATTGAAATCGGGGCCAAGCGGCGGCCCGTGGAGTTGTTGACCATGCCGCTGGGAAGGATGGCCGGCCGATGAGAACGCTACGATCATGGATCATGCTGTGGGTATTGTCTGCGCTCCTGTTTAGCGGGCCGGCCTTGGCCCAGGAGATGCGTGCAATGCATGTGCAGGCCCAGCAGGCCAAACAAGAGCTGCTGGAAAAGGTTGCAGCGGAAAAACAAGCCGCCGAGCAGGCTGCATCCCAGAGCCGGGCGCGCATTACCAGTGACCGCAATACATTGAAAAAGGCCATCGCCGATCTTAAGGCTGAAAATTATCAATTCTCCCAAGCAATCAAAAAACTTGAAGGTCAATACAAGCCCCTCAAGAAAAAGGAAAAACAGCTTTCCGATCAACTGGCTGAAATGGACAGCATGGTTCGCGAACTGGTGGGCGTCATTCGGATCACTGCCAAAGATGTCGGTGCCTTGATCGATCAGAACCTGCAATCGGCCCTGGGGGAAAGAGAGGATGGGTTCTTAAAGAGTATTGCCGAGCAGGGCCAGTTTCCGGCCATGGAAGATATTCGCGGGATGGTGACCTTGCTGCTGGATGAAATTCAAACATCCGGCGAGGTAGGCATCCAGCGCGGCACCATGGTGGACCGTGCCGGAGCATCCATTGAGGCCCGGATCCTGACCCTGGGCAACTTCACGGCCGCCTATCGCACCGACAACGAAGTGGGTTTTTTGAACTATTCTTCCAGCGGCCACAAGCTGTTTGCCCTTTCCCGGCTGCCCACCAGCCGGATGCAAAAACAGCTTGTACGTTATATGGACGGACAAAGTGACGCCGTGCCCATGGATATCTCCCGCGGCGGCGCCCTGCGCCAGTTGACTCACGAGCTGAGCCTCTGGGAGCAGATCCTCAATGGCGGCCTCATTGTATGGCCCATTTTGATCATCCTGGCTTTTGGAATCGCCATCGTTATTGAACGAGTTGTTTTTTTACTGCGCAAGCGGCTCGATTCCGACGGGTTTATCCACCGCATCAATGCACTGGCCGCCGGCCGCAAGTGGGACGAGTGCCGCAAGATCTGCACAAACCATGAAGACAAACCCGTGGCTCGGGTGGTGGCCGCCGGCCTGGCTTGCTATCGCATGGGGCGCGAAGAGATGGAAAACGCCCTTCAGGAGGCGCTTTTAAAAGAGGTGCCGTCCATGGAGCGCTTTTTGTCCACCCTGGGAATGTTGGCCGCCATTGCGCCCTTGTTGGGGCTGCTCGGCACGGTGACCGGCATGATCGACACCTTTCATGTGATCACCCTGCACGGCACCGGCGATCCGCGCATGATGTCCGGCGGTATCTCCGAAGCCCTGGTGACCACCATGCTGGGGTTGTCCGTGGCCATTCCCATCATGCTGGCCCATACCCTGCTCAACCGGGCGGTGGACAACCATATCGGGCAGATGGAAGAAAAGGCGGTGGCCCTGGTTAATATAGTTCACAAGAGTCGAAGCAACCCATGATCGATCTGCTTCAAACAAGCTACTTGCAATTGGAAGAGTATTTGCGTGCCGGCGGTGTGGTCATGCTGCCGCTGGCCCTGGTCAGCCTGGTGATGTGGTTGCTGATTGCGGACCGAGCCCTGTTCTTCAGGCGCCTGCACCGTAAAAATATGGGGGCTCTGACAGCGTTCGAGCATATCCGCGCCGACCGCATGCCCAATCCCCAACTGTTCAGGGGCGCCGTGTCTTTGTTGGTGGCCCAGTTTTTAAGCCATCGCAGCGGCGACCCCAACCTGGACCGTTTCATTCTCGATGAGACGGTTCTCAAGGTTAGTCGCTCTTTGAACGACTATCTGGCACTGATCGGCGTGCTGGCCGCCATCGCCCCGTTTTTGGGTCTGCTGGGCACCGTCACCGGCATGATCGCCACTTTCGATGTGCTGGCTGTTTTCGGCACAGGCAATGCCAAAGCCATGGCCGGAGGAATCTCTGAGGCGCTGATCACCACCCAGACCGGTCTGCTGGTGGCTGTACCAGGGCTTTACATGAAAGGCTTTCTGGATCGCCGCGCCCGCAAGCTGCAACAGCGCATTGCGGCGGTGGGCTATTATCTTCGAAGACATCTTTAGGGGATTGAATAGATGCTGAATATAGCGGCTGCAAGAAAAAACAAACGCTCGGCTGCCGAACTGAACATCGCGCCGTTGATCGATATGGTTTTTATTCTGCTGATCTTTTTTTTGGTCAACACCAGCTTTGTCAAAGAAACCGGCATCGACGTCAGCCGGCCCACAGCTTCCACAGCGGTGAGCAAGGCCAAGGCCGCTATTCTGATTGCCGTGGATCAGCATAATCGCATTTTTCTGGAGCACAGGGAGATCGATGTGCGCGCCGTGCGGGCCAATGTGGAGCGTGCCCTGGCGGAAAACCCTGAAGGCACGGTGGTGGTTGTGGCCGACAAGGCCAGCAGCACCGGTACGGCCATCATGGTCATGGACGGCTGTCGCATGGCAGGTGCCAAGAATGTGTCCCTGGCCGCTCGTTTGCCGGAGTGATCGGTAAAGGCAAAGTGCTGAGTTTTGAGTGCTGAGGGATAGGGGCTAAGTACTCAGCACTCATCACTCAAGTCTCAGCACTTGGATTTTATTCTCATCGCTCAGCACTCATTGCTCAGCACTTTATCTTTAAATAGTGAAAGTAACTGGAATCAATGACAACTAAGGAAAGTCCTATAACTTATCTCGACGCTCTATCCCGTCGTAACTGGAGTACATGGGCATGGGCAGCGGCCATTGCGCTGGCAATGAACCTGACGCTTTTTACCATCATGCCCTATCTGCTGCATCGGCAGCCGGCAAAGCCGGTTTATGAGCAGTTGGTCTCTCATATCAATGTGATTCGAATGAAACGACCCGATTCGCAGGTGCAGCGCAAAACCGCCAAACCACCTGAAAAAAAAGAAGAGCTGCCGCCCAAGCCGCCGGTCCTCCAGCCGTTGCAGGCCAAATTGACCCTGCCCTTTGAAATCAACCCGCGCCTGCCCGCCGGCCCGACCACTTTGGATTTGCCGGCCCTGGATAATATACCCTATATGCAAGAAGCTTTCGGCCTGGGCGACCTGGACGGGCCGTTCATTCCTCTGGGACGCATTCCGCCGGTCTATCCCATGGCTGCCAAGCGGCGCGGTATCGAAGGCTGGGTGAAAGTCAGATTTGTAGTCAACGAGCAGGGCACAGTGGAAACAATTACCATCGTGGACGCCAAGCCGCCTGGCATGTTTGATCAAAGCGTAAGGCGCTGCGTTTCCAAATGGCGGTTCAAGCCGGGTACAGTGGAAGGCATGCCGGTCAAGGCCCGGGTGGAGACGACCATAAGGTTTGAATTGGAATAGATGTTTGGCAGACGCCTGCGGAGACATAACATGAAGACACCAATCACCAATCATCGATCACCGATCACCGGTCACCGAATACCAATCACCGATCACCTTTATCGGGTGTTGGCGTTTTTACTTTTCATAGCGGTTGTGGCCAACGTTTGCCCCTATTCGCGTGCTCAAGCTGCATCAAATCGAAACATCATGCCCCCGGCCGTTCGTGCAGTGCTCACCAAAGTCAGCTCCCTGATCAGTCAAAAAGCTTACGACCGCGCCATTGAAACCCTGGATGCGTTTAAGTCCCGGCGTGGATCGGTTCCGGTCCCCGGAGAACCAGACCCCAAGGGATACCATCACCCGGAGATCTACTTTGCCCTGGGCACCTGTCATCTGCTCAAAAACGACTATCAGCCGGCGGTCCAGGCCTTTGAGCAGGCGCTGAAACAAGATCCCACCCATATCTCCGCCTGGTTGAACCTGGCCAAAGCCGCTAACGAGCTCAACGATTATTCCCGGGCGGCACATTGTTTTGCACAGGCTTATGAAAATGCCCCGAACAAAAACCCCGAACATCTTTACTACAGCGCAGTGGCCTATCTCATGGCCCAGCGCAGCAACCCGAGCATTGCCGCCTTTGAAAAGCTTTTAAAAAAACATCCGGACAAGATCCAGCAGGCCTGGCGCGAAAATTTTATCCGCGCCCTGCTCAGCGCTGACTTTGCGCGCCGGGCGCTGCCCCATATCCGGCTGTTGGCCGATCACTACACCGGCCAAAAACAGGTCCAATGGCAGGAAATATTGCTTCACCAGTACATGCAGCTTGATATGCAAGAGCAGGCCCGCACCTATGCTCTATTTCTTACCCGACAGGCACCCATCCGCGCCAAATGGTGGAAAGCGCTGGCCCACGTGTATTTGCAAGACGGCAACTACAAACCGGCCCTGACCGCATTGACCATATACAGTCACCTGGAATCGCTCACCGACCAGGAGACCAACCTGCTGGCCGACCTGCACCTGCAACTGGGCATCCCGGTCAAGGCCGCCCCTTTGTATGAAGCTGTCTTGCAGAAAAAGACCGATGCCCGCCTGCTGCACAACCTGATGCTGGCCTTACAGCAACTCGGCCGCCCCGAACAGGCCCTAAAAGCTCTGCAGCTATCAGCGCCGAATACAAAAGATCCGAACCTGCTCATGCTCAAAGCCGACCTGCTCTACAACCTTGAACGCTATGAAGAAGCCGTCCAAGCCTACCGGCAAACAGCTGCGACAAATACCAAGCAAAAAGGGCGTGCCTGGTTGATGGCTGGTTATGCCGCCCTGCAGGCTAACGATGTGGACGCCGGCCGCAACGCTTTTAAACAGGCAGCAACCTTCGACCGTCACCGCAAAGCCGCCCTGCTTGCCATGGGGCGGTTGCCTAAAACGTAACAAAGGCGGTCGCACAAGCGGTCTTCAATGTAGATTTGAAGATAACTCTAACGTTGGTCAAATAACCCGGCCAGGAGCAAGACGTGAAACTGATTTTGGAAATGTTTCTATGGGCCTTGGAAAATGAGGAGACCGTCCGCTATCACCATTTACAGACGGATATCACTGAGAGCCTACAGGACCCGGATGCCATTATGAACGATCAACTGGAGCGAATTGGGCTGATCAATGGTAATGGGGCCCGATACGCCCACTCCACGAGCTGGCGGTACCAAACCGGACGCACGCTGCTGACCTATCTGGTATGGGTGGATGGGCAGGTGCTTGGGCAACTGTCCACAAGGCGGCTGTCTATATCCGCGGTGACGCGCGCCCAAAGTCTCGCTCCGCTCTTTCCACGTCCTGAATCACTTTGCCAAGAGCAGGTGCTGGTTCATGGGCTCCGACACTTGCGATACCTTGCCTTCGATCAAAAAGATGTCGTTGCCGCTAAAATGTTGGAATGTCCGAAGACATACAGTCTCCTCCATTCGCTTGAACCGGCCCCTTCAGGCCGCTTTGCCAGCGAACCGGCAGCTGTTGTGGAAGGTTCGCGGTTGGTGCAGTGATAGCAACTCGCCCGGTTGCAGCGTTTGAAAGCAACTCAATCAACTCCAAAAATCCAAATAACTCCGACGGGGATGAGAGATATGGGGCTTTTGGAAAAGTAAAATTGCGCATCGAACACTGGCTCAAACACAAGGAGTCTCTTGGGAATAAGGAGAATTGAACCTTGTCCTAAAAAATGATTGACAATAGTGAACTATATGAATTAAAAGTATTTTTCTTAGTAAGTGGCTGAAGCCACTTGCCTTGGGGTTCGCGCAAAAATAAATTTACATTTTCAAGTGTTGAGGCGCCCGTCTGGCAAGGCGCGAAAGCGAAGGCATATC
>JASFKE010000227.1:0-6575 GCA_050118795.1 Desulfobacteraceae bacterium
GCATAAAAAATCATAGGCCGCAGCTGTCTCAATTGACACAAGGACAAAGTTATTGTACCGTTTCAATTAAAAATCACTTTATTCACTATTATTTAAAATTCACTTCTTTCTGTTTTGCAGCATCTGACTGGCAATTGCGCGTTTGGCGGCATCGCTGAAATGACAACCTGAAGGTCTTTATTCAGGGTCGCAAGGCAAGCCGGATATGGGTATTTAGGCATATTATTTATCCTCTAATGTTCCAACGTCAGGCGGCATTGGGATTGGTGCATGGAACGAAGGACGTTTTTGAAGATCACCGGCATGGGCGGTATCGGATTTGCCGCAGGATGCTCTTCCGACCCTGAGCGGATTCTGTATACCCTGGTAAAGGCGCCGGAAGATATGGTGACCGGAAGATCTTCCTGGTATGCCACCACTTGCCGAGAGTGTCCGGCCGGTTGCGGCGTATTGGCCGAAAACCGGGAAGGCCGGGCGATCAAACTGGAAGGCAACCCCCTGCACCCGGTCAATGAGGGCAAACTGTGCGCCCGCGGCCAAGCCGCCTTACAAGGATTGTACAATCCCGATGGCATCGAGACGCCGCTGCTCAAATCCGATGGCGGCTGGCAGACCATAGATTTCCCCGAAGCCACGGCCCTTATTCGGGAACGCATGGGGCGAGCTGCATCCAAAGGCCCCGGTCGCATCGGGATGGTGACAGAAGTGGTGGGCGATACCCTGCTCCGCCTTTTTAATGCCGTTTTGAATGAGTACGGCGCAAAAGATTCCCTGATTTATGAGCCATTTGGGTTCGAGTCTTTGAAATTTGCCCACTCCCGGTTGTTCAAAGCCCCCGTGCTTCCCGGCATCCGGATGGACAAGTGTGATCTGTTGATCGGTTTCGGTGCCGACTTTCTGGAGACCTGGCTCTCTCCTGTGGAGTATGCCCGCAAATTCAAAACCATGCACGCTGTGGCAAATGGTGTTAAAGGGCGATTTTTCCAGATCAGTCCTTATCAATCCTTGACCGCCGCAAATGCCGACAGGTGGTTGGCCTGCCGACCCGGCAGCGAGCCGGCTGTGGCGATGATGTTGATCCGCAATGCCCTTGACGAAGGTCGCGGGGAGGGGCTCGAAACGCCGTTTCGAGGGACCCTGCTACAGTTGGTGCGGCCTTATACGGTGGCCAGGACCGCGCAATTGAGCGATCTGCCCGAAGCGGCATTGGAGAAGCTGGCCCGCCATATGGTGACGGCTAAACGGCCGTTGGTTTTGGGTTCCGGCACGGCCTCGGACGGCGCACCGGCCGCAGCCGTTGATCTGGCATCAGCCCTGCTGAATGTCATTCTGGATCCCTCTTTATCCCGCTATGATTTTGAACAGCGTCATCGGGTAGAGATAGCATCACCCCGCTCAGCCCTGGCGGCATTGGCCGAATCGACGGCCCAAGGCGGCTTGGATCTGATTTTATTGAACAACGTCAATCCTGTCTACACCTTGCCGGCCAATGGCGGTATGGCTGAGGCCTTGACCCGCAAGGAGACCTTTGTGGTGGCGTTCACCCATGTGATGGACGAAACCGCAGCCTTGGCGGATCTGGTCTTTCCGACCCGGACGGCCCTGGCGTCCTGGGATGTATACGAAAGCAAGCAAGGCATCAAGGCCACCCTCCAACCGGTCCTGGGGCAGATCACCTCCGCACCGGGTGTGGGGGATCTGTTTTTGAAACTGATGCCGGCTCGGCGCAAGCCGGCCGACAGTTATCGCAACCACGTGATTCAACAGCTTTCCGGTGAGGAAAAAATCGGCTCGGCCAAGCAGTGGGGCAGGCTATTTCAAACCGGAGGCCGTTTCGGGACCGCTCCGGTGGCGGCCAAACCCTCTGTCAACATGGGGGTCGAGCTGGTAGAGACCCTGGCCGGCCTGGTATCCCGGGCATCCAAGGCGACGGCCGGTCAGCCCGTGGCCTATTTGTCGCCGTCACTGCGCTATTGGGATGGCCGCGGCGCCAACCGTTCCTGGCTGAGTGAAATTCCCGATCCCGTTTCCCAGGTGGCCTGGCAATCTTTGGCATGGGTGCATCCCGAGACCATGGCGGCCAATGGCTGGTCAGAGGGAGACACACTCCGCATCGCATCCGACTTCGGCCGGATCGAGGTGCAGGCCGTCAGTTACGGCGGGCTGCATCCGGACGCCGTTGTGCTTCCCCTGGGGCAGGGGCATACCCATTATGGGCGGTATGCCGAAAACCAAGGGGCCAATCCGGTGTCGCTGTTGGGGGCTGCCGTCGACCCCCTGTCAGGGGCGCCCAATTACACCGTTGCCATAAAAAAAATCACCGGTGCCGGGACAAAAGCCCCTCTGGCCGTGGTCTCCGGCAGCCGGGTGCAATATGAGCGCAAAATCGCATTGAGCGTACCCCTTGCCGATGCCGCCTATCCTGACGAGTTGGGCAAGGGGTTGGCCATGAATGACTTTCCGTTCACCTTGCCACTGCCCGAGGGCTATGACCGCCGCCGGGATATCTACCCCTCCCACGGGCACGATACTTACCGTTGGGGCATGGTGGTGGATCTGGATCGCTGCATCGGATGCAGCGCTTGTGTGGCCGCATGTTACGCTGAGAACAATGTGGGGGTGGTGGGAGAGAGCCAGGTCGCCAAAGGCCGGGAGATGGCCTGGATCCGCATCGAACGGTACGAGGATCCTGACGATCCCACACGTCAAATCTATTTTCCCATGATGTGCCAGCATTGCGACAATGGGCCGTGCGAGGCGGTCTGTCCGGTCTATGCACCCCACCACTCCAAAGAGGGGCTCAACAACCAGATCTATAACCGCTGTATCGGCACCCGCTTCTGCGGGCAAAATTGCCCCTACAAGGTGCGACGCTTCAACTGGTTGGAGTGGCAGTGGCCCGACCCGCTGCCGATGCAGCTCAATCCCAATGTAACGGTGCGCAGCAAAGGGGTGATGGAAAAATGCTCTTTTTGCATTCAGCGTATCAAGGCGGCCCATGGCCTTGCCAAAGACGAAAACCGAACCATTCGTGACGGGGAGGTGATTCCGGCCTGTGTCCAAACGTGTCCCACCAATGCGCTTTACTTCGGTAACCTCATGGATCCCCGTAGCATCGTCAGAAAGCGCATTTCGGATCCCAGGGCGTACCAGGCGCTGGGCTATTTAAATACCAAGCCGGCGGTGATCTATCTTAAAAAAGTTGTACAGACGCTATAGGGGGCGTTCATATCCCAATTAACCCAATGTTACCCGATGGGGATGGCCGCAACATGACGACATTGACCTACCAAAAAATTGACAACGCCGTTCTGGATACCCTCCAGCCGCCGGGCAGAAGCTATTGGGCGTTGGTGGGGCTGCTTTTCTTAGGTGTGCTGATGGGCGCCGGCTGTTGGATTTATCAGATTTTTGTGGGCATCGGGGTGGCCGGGCAGAATAACCCGGTGCATTGGGGAACCTATCTGATCAACTTTGTCTTTTGGGTGGGGATCGCCCACTCCGGCACCTTGATTTCCGCTATTTTACATCTCTTCCGGGCCGGGTGGCGCAACCCCATCGCCCGGGCGGCCGAAACCATGACCGTTTTTGCGGTTTGCACGGCCGGTCTTTTTCCCTTTATCCATCTGGGCCGGGTGTGGATGGTCTACTACATGCTGCCGGTTCCGAACCAGCGGCTGCTGTGGCCCAATTTTCAGTCGCCCCTCATGTTCGACGTTGTGGCGATCAGCACTTATCTCACGGTGAGTTCGCTCTTTTGGTATACCGGCATGCTGCCCGATCTTGCCACCATTCGCGACCGCGCCCAAGGCGTTCGCAAAAAGATCTTCACGGTACTCTCGCTGGGATGGACCGGAGAGTTCGAGCAGTGGCGCCATTATACCCGCGGGTACCTTTTCTTCGCCGCCCTGGCCACCCCCCTGGTGATTTCGGTCCACAGCGTGGTCTCATGGGACTTCGCACTGGGCGTGGTACCCGGTTGGCACACCACCATCTTCGCCCCTTACTTTGTCGCCGGTGCCATCCACAGTGGTTTGGCCATGGTGGTGACCCTGATGATTCCCCTTCGCAAGATTTTCCATCTCAAGGAGATCATCACCATGAAGGTTCTCGAAAGTGTCGCCAAAACCATTGTTTTTACCGGCCTGATCGTCATGTTTGCCTACGGCACGGAGGTGTTTATCGCCTGGTACAGCCACAACATCATCGAGATGGAGAGCTTCTGGTGGCGGGCTTTTGGCGATTATGCCCTGGAGTACTGGATCATGGTGAGCTGCAACACCCTGTTTCCCTTGCTGTTTCTTTTTAAGAAAATCCGCACGCACATCACCTGGCTGATGGTCATCTGCCTTTTGGTCAATGTGGGCATGTGGTACGAGCGTTTCGTCATCATCATTGGCAGTGTGGCCCATGGGTTTGTGCCATACGCCTGGGGCCTTTATCGTCCCACCTGGGTGGAGTTCGGCATCATGATCGGCGCCTTCTCCCTCTTCTTTTTCCTGTTCGTGTTGTTTGTAAAGCATATGCCGTCGGTCTCCATGACCGAGATGAAAGAGACCGTACCGGCGCAGGAGGCCCATGGATAAAAAAAAACGTATCTCCATAATGGGCATTTTTACCAGCGAGGACAAGGCCGCATCGGCCATACACCGATTGCGTGACAGCGCTTATGCGGTGGAACAGGTCCACAGCCCCATTCCCAGCCATGTTATCGCAGATGCCCTTGAGCTTCCCAAGAGCAGGGTAGGGTGGTTTACATTGGCAGGCGGCATTGCCGGGTTTGTTACCGGATTTGTTTTGGCGGCTTTCACTGCCACCCGCTGGAATCTCATGGTCAGCGGTAAACCTGTGGTTGCCCTGGTGCCTTTTTTTATCGTTGGTTTTGAATTCACCATCTTATTTGCAGTGTTCGGCAATGTGCTGGGGTTGATATCCCAGGCGCGCTTGCCGCGTTTCAAGATTGCATCGGGATACGACCCCGCCTTCAGCGGTGATCGTTTCGGGATCTTGGCCAGCTGTTCTTTGGAAAAAAAGGGTGCGCTCTCCGATTTTCTTAAAGAGCAGGGGGCGGAAATTAAAATAGTGGAAAAACAGTGATGCTGGAAAAGACGACACCATCAGCCCGGCCCCTGCCCATGTGGATGACCCGGCTGCCCCTTATCCTGGCCGCAGCCGGCATGGTCCTGTTTGTCGTCCAAATTACCGTTGGCGCCACAGCAAGGGCGTGGCACTCCTATTTGATCAATCTGCTGCTCTTTGCCGCCATTTCCCACGGAGCGGTGCTTTTCTCCACACTGATGAACACCGTGGGGGCCCGCTGGAGTGGGCCGTTGGCAGATCTGGCTGAAGCCTTCACCGCTTTTTTCCCACTATCGTTTGTTCTGTTTTTGATTCTGTTCGTGGGGCAAGGGCATGTCTTTCCATGGCTGCACCACGATCTGCACGGTAAGCAGGTGTGGCTCAATTTACCCTTCATGCTCGCCAGGGACGCCGCCGGTCTATTGCTGTTGTATGGGTTCGGCTTTGCCTATCTCTACCATGCCCTCTACTTTAAATTAAAAGAGCGCGGCGGCGACGGAGTCCTGGCTACAAGGTTGCTGCAACGCTGGAAAGCAGCCCCTCCGGACGAGACCCGCTTCAAGTCCAGGCGGACACTGTTCGGCCTGCTTTACATGTTCACCTTTGCCATTGTGCTCTCGTTGCTGGGCTATGACCTTGTGATGGCCGCAGACCCCCATTGGTATTCCACCCTTTTTGGCGCCTACTCTTTTGTAAAATCCGTTTACGTCGGTTTCGGAGGTTTGATCATCCTGGCGGCCCTGTTGCATATGAGCCCCCGGAACAGTTACCGCCTCAAATCTTCCCAATTTCATGACATCGGCAAACTCTTTTTTGCCTTCTGCCTGGTCTGGGCGGATTTTTTCTACGCCCAATTTGTGGTGATCTGGTACGGCAATATCCCCGAGGAGACCGCATACATCATCGAGCGTACCATGACCGCCCCCTGGGGCACCTTGGCGTGGACGGTATTCGTCACCTGTTTCATCGGACCCTTTTTGATCCTGATCAATAAAAAGATCAAGACCATCCCATCGGCCATGGTTGTGATTTGCACCATTGTCATTGTCGGGATGTGGCTGGAGCATTTTCTATTGGTCGCACCAGCATTTTATCCCCACACCAAATCCCTACCCCTGAGCTGGATTGACCTGGGGGTGGGATTGGGTTTTCTTGGACTGCTGGGCACGGCACTTGGCACCTATATGAAAGCATTTCCTGAGCTATTGCATCCACAAAGGGAAAAGGGGCGCTGATGGAGATCCTCATCACCACTTTTTCGCTGCTGACCCTTTTGGTGATTGTGATATTGATCGGCACCCGTGGAAAACCCATGCGGTTCTTCACGGCCTTTGGAGAGACCATTGCCGCCATCCGGGCCAACCGGGGCCCTTTTGCCTGGATAGCGATGTGTGTGCTGCTGTCGCTCGGGTTCCTCTACTTTTTCTACACTTCTCCGGCCACAGGCATCGGACCGGTCCAGCCCATCGCCTTCAGCCATCGGCTGCATGCCGGAC
>JASFKE010000228.1:0-6565 GCA_050118795.1 Desulfobacteraceae bacterium
GCCTCGCCTTCGGGCCCTTGTCCGAAAATGTGAAGTCCGTCACGAAACTGGCTCTCGCGCAACATGGTGAGCTTTTCATGCAGCACGGCCGGATCGACCGCCCTCTCATCGGGCAAAAGCTTGGCAGCCTTGGCCTTTTCTTCGATCTGCGTCAAAAGTGTTGCTGCGCGCGCTTTTTCATTTAGCTGAACGGCCTTTTGGTAATCCTCCAAAAGCTCTTCCAGGTCGGCCAGATCATCGGAAAGGCGCATGGTGGCCAAAACCGGCGGCATATGGTCTATAATGACTGCATTGCTTCTGCGCTTGGCAACCACCGCCTCCATGGGGTTGGTCAAATTGTAAATATATAGATGGGGTGCCTTGCCGAGGGAAATACGCGAAAAACACGACTCGGTCAGGACGGTGGTCTTGCCCGGCAAAAGCTCCAGCACGCCGTGGGTACCCACATGCACCACCACATCAGCCCCAAAGTCATTTTCAAGCCACTGGTGCCATGCCAGCCACTGATGCGGCGGCGGCACTTCGGGATCGTGCAGGATCTTGCAGACCTCTCCGTCACAGTGCGATCCGGCGCATCCCCGTTTGGGCTGAACGCCGATAAAGACATTGCCGTTTTTTATTCCCGAAATTACAATTTTACCCTCATGAAGTCCAAAAGAGAGCTTTTGGACACCCGAAAGCTGCCGGGTTTCATCGGGATCGCCCCAGGCGGCGGCCACCTTTTCGCGGGCATCGGGCGGCATGGTGGCAAACCACTGCCGGTAGGTCTCAAGGGGTATAAAATCAGCCGCACCGCCTTTGGATACGATCTCATCAATGGTGGTCCAGCGAAAATCCGGAAGGGCCTTGCGCCCCATGATCTCGTCAATCAGCTCCCGGCCATTTTCAGGCACCCAGTCAAGCTGATAACCCGCCGCCTTCATCTGTTGCATGATACGGGCCATACTCTCCAGGCTGTCAAGGCCAAAGGCTGTGCCCACCGTGGCCTCAACGCTTTTGCATGGAGAGTTGAGCAGAACAAAAGCCACCTTTCTTTCGGCATTGGTCTTATGACGCAGCTCGATCCATTGCATCATCCGATCCACCAGATAAGCCACCTGTCCTGCAAAGGGTCTGGCCGGCGCATAGTCGCCTGTCCCTTCAGATCCGCCCACCAGGATCGGCTCGATCAACCCATCAAACTCCGGCAGCGTGATACTGATAATCACCTGGGGCAAATTCAGCCCCTGGGGGTCGGCCCGCCACTGGTCCTCTGTCTGGCGGGCGGCATGGATCATCTTTAAAATTGGCACATTGAGCTGCTTTAACACATCGGTGGCCGATTCCCGCTCTATTGCCGCTTGCTTTTGCCGGGACTTGAGGAAAAATGCGCTGTAAGCGACCAGGGCTTCTATCTTCGTCTGGTTATCGCGTATAAAAAATTGCCGAATGACATCGTCATTTTTTACCCACCCGAACCAGCCGTCGCTAAAAACAGGGATCACACCTGCTCCCCGGCTTTCGATTTCATCGATAATGGCATCAAAAGCAGCCAAATTCTCCTCGGCCCAGAAGGTGCGGGGAAATAAAAGCCCGACCAATGGGCCTCGCTCTTTGTACCAGGCCAGATATTGCTCAAGATCGGTGTAACACCTGCCGGCCCCGGGATGGTAGATGCCCGCCCAGGGAAGCTCTTGAGGCGTATGCGACGTTTCGGCCGGCACTTTTGAGGCCAACTCCCCAAGCCAGCAAAAGAACTGTTCAATGTTCTCTTTGCCGCTGTATACGTGATAGTTGACGGCACGTTCGATGATATCTGCCGGCATAGTTCCCATTGCCGCGACCTCGGGTGTCACCGGGATCACCGGTTTGTCCAGCTCTTTGATGAGATCGCCGAACAGCTCACCGAGCGCTTTGAAATCTGGCGGAAAGCCGAAAAAGATTGCATCGGCTTCTTCCCTTGCAAATTCCAGCCACTGTGGCGGTGGTACGGGCATGCCAGCCGCCGCCGGCTGACAGTATCGCAGATCTATGGCCAGGCCCTTGGCATTGAATCTTTCCGCCGCCTGCTCGTAGACCCGTCCGATAGTACTGGGACCGTAAATAACCCGAAAACCGGCAATTTTTATCTTTCCTGTTTCAAATGCCATTATTTCTTCTCCTCAGCTTGATCTAAAATTTTACTTCAACGCCGGCGGTAATAAATCTGCCCTTTTATCTTTCTAAGCAATCGAACGCTTAAACTGCCTGGTTGAAAAAAGCACCATCACAAGAGCAAAAGCAGAGGTTATAACCAACCCCGGTATGATCTTCTCCCAGACCCAACCCTCTAAGACCAAGGTCCTCATTGGCGTTATGGCGTATGTCAATGGGTTCCAATCAGAGATTACTTTCATCCAGGCCGGCATGGCGGCTTTGGGAAAGATCGCATTGCTCATGAACATCAGCGGCATGGTCAGAAAATTGAGTATGGGATGCAGCCCCTCGAGAGTTTTGAAAAAAATGGCGATGGAAAGTGAGATCCCCGCCATCGCAAAACTGAAGATCCCGGCGATAAGAACAATTATCAGAAAACCGAAAAATCCTGTGGAAAAAGTGACACCGTAAGCCAAAGCAATGAGTCCGATGATAACCACCTGCAGTGCAATCTGAAGGGAGATAGCAGTCATTTTGCCGACCGGAATCGCTGTTCGGCTGATCGGAGCAGCCAGCATTTTGTTCAAAAAACCGATGCGCCGGTCCCAAACCAGCGAAAAGCCGCAAAATGTGCCGCTAAACAGGGCGGTCATGATCATGATGCCCGGCGTCATAAAATCGATATAGTTCTTAGCGCCCAGCATACGGGCCGCATAGGGATTGTTTGTCATGCCGGACATCATGTTGCCCATCAGTACCAGCCAGATCAGGGGTTGAACAAGCGTCATGAGAATTCGCGGTTTTTGCGACAAAAACCGTTTCATATCACGCCAGCAGACGTAGTAGATATCACTTAACCAGACCGGTCTTATCATGACCTCATTCTCCTTAGCATCATGTGCGAACGGTGCGCATTTTCCCTGCTGCCTGTCTCGTTCCTGAGCTCTTTGCCGGTAAAAGCCATATAGACATCATCAAGGGAGGGCTTTTTCAGCGTAACGGAGCTTATTTTCAGGCCGGACGGATAAGTTGCACTAAAGATTGCCGGTATGGCCGCGTCACCGTTTTTGACCACAGCCGTGCATTGACCATCCTGTCGTTCAACCCGCTCAACAACTGCCAGATCGCTGATACAGCGCAGCGCGCGGGCAATCTTATCATCATCTTTTTCGCCGAACTTGATGCGTACAAGCTCTGCCCCGAGCCGGTTCTTTAAGCGATCGGGCGAATCGATCGTCTTGATGCGCCCATGGTCGATGATAGCAATCCGGTCGCAAAGAGAATCGGCTTCATCCATGTAATGGGTCGTAACAAAGATGGTCATTTCTCTCTCTTTGCGCAGATGGTTGATATACTGCCAGATCTGATACCTTGTCTGAATATCCAAGCCCAATGTGGGTTCATCCAGAAACAAAACCTTTGGGCGGTGAATAAGTCCTGCCGCGATATCCAAGCGTTTGCGCATGCCTCCGGAATAGGTTTCAACCGCATCATCCGCACGCGTTTCAAGCCCCACAAGCGCCAAAAGCTCCTCTGTTCTTTCAAGTGCTTTCTTTCTGGAGAGGTGATAAAAGCCAGCCTGCAAATAGAGATTAGCCCTGCCGGTCAAATGGTCGTCAACCGCCAGATCCTGGGAGATATATCCCAAGCTTAAGCGGACCTGCTCAGGTTCTGCCACCACATCAAATTCAGCCACCCTGGCGCTTCCCGATGTGGGAGCGATCAGTGTGGTAAGCATCATGATGGTCGTGGATTTACCAGCCCCATTGGGGCCCAGAAAACCGAAAATCTCCCCTGCTTCCACATTAAAAGAGATCTCCCTGACCGCATTTACACCGCCGATAAAAGTTTTGGTCAAATTGTCCACTTCAATAATGGAACTCAACTCAATTCACACCTTTCATATCCCCAACGTTGCATAAACATCATAGAAAAGCTTGTAGATTGAGCTGCGCGCAGCTCAGCCCAACAAGTCTCAGAAGGTATAGTTAAACGACAGCTCCACCAGGTAGTTGCGCTCAGGCAGATAGTCGTCAAAGTCAGTCTCGGTACGGTCGTTGAGCACGTTAAACACGTCAACTTTCAATTTGACCATTTTTTTCCAATCAATGCCGGCGGAAGCGGTGTGGTACCAGTAATCACCAAAGGTTTCGGTGACCGGCGTTGCACCCCAGGTCGTTTCGTCATAATCACCACGGTAGCGGGCCGTGTATGATCCGAACAGCCGCCAGTTATCTGCGATCGGATAATTTCCCCTTAGGCCTAAAGAGACCGTATTGCTCGGATAGCCGTCCAGGATCTCATCCGCCTTGCTGTCGCGGGTCTCGTTGTAATTATAGTTGGCAAACAGTGTAAGCGCAGGAATCACTTTATAGGAGATTTCCACGTCGACGCCCTTGATCTCCACCTCGTCCACGTTATCCGGATACATGATCTGGCCGCCGGGATTGAGCGGATCCGCTTCCCGTACGCTGGTGATAAAGTTTTCGGCATCCGTATAATAGGGTGCCAGACGGAAAAAGAGCTTTTTTTCCAGCGCATATTGCTCCAACGAGACTTCATAGGACCAGAGCGTTTCAGCCTCCAGATCCGGATTGCCCTGATAGACGATAAAGGGCGAAATGGACCATGGCACCGAATAGAGCTGGCTCAAGTTCGGTGCCCTGAACCCCTTGCCGGCGGAGAGTTTCAGGTTGCCGCCTTGGTTGTATTGCCAGCGCAAGGTGCCCTTGGGTGATAATTCACTTCCGTAGCTTTCGTAATCGTCGAAACGGGCGCCAACCACCAGCTCTACAGATTCAAAAACCATCCAGTCATACTGTGTATATACCGAATAGAGGGTTTCCTCTTCGTCGTTTTCTTCCCCAGGCCGGCCTTGAACCTCTATCAACTCGCCGGTATCAGCATCGCAGATGCTCTTTCCCATATGGGTTTGGATGGCTTCACCACCGAGCGTCAGGATGTGCTCGGGCGACAGGTACCAGTTCAAGGTCAGGTCCATGTGATAACGATCCGAATCGGTATCATTGAGTGAGGATTGGTAATTGAACTGTGGTGGAGGGGGGAAGGTCACAACATTTACCAGTGTCTCGCCATAGTACTCGTGACTGGAGGTCAGCCAGTCGGCCTGGCCCTTGAGCTCAAGTTTATCGGTCAAGCGACTGGTGATTTGAAAATTCAGGTAGTGTTGTTCAAAATCTTTATAGCGCTCGACACCGAGGTTTTCACCTATCCCATAGCCGGTTTCAGCATCGATGGTACCACCTGAAAGAGACATATAGGTTTCCGCCCCGAGGGTGCCTGTGAGTTTGGCATGCAAACGGTTGTGCTCGTAGTCGCGGTTGGTGTCGTCCAGCCCTTGATCGTCGTAAAGATAGTAGTTGTCCACGTTCTTATGATCAACAAACAGACCCAGTGAAAAGTCACCCCAAACGGCTCCGGTGTCCAGGCCATAATCATGGCGTCCGAAATCACCGGTCCGTCCCCACGGTTCCACATGGGTGCGGTTTCCGCCGTCCTTGGTGATGATGTTGATGATACCGCCGCTGGCCGACGATCCGTATAAAGCCGAAAAAGGCCCACGGATCACCTCGATCCGTTCAACGGCCCGCACTGGTATGGCGGTCAGATAGGTGTAGTCGTTAGATGGGCTATTGATCCGCTGACCGTCCACCAAAACCAGGGTGTGCCCGGTAAACCCGTTGCCCCGCATGGTCACTGTCTGCGGTGTGACCACTCCTACACCCTGGGGTTCGGAAGGGAAGACACCCGGTAAATCGGCCAGAAGATCACCAACAGTGCGGGCCGGGGTGGCCTCAATCTCCTCCGGGCCGATGATCGTCACCACCGCCGGCACGTTTTCCAATTTCTTGGGTGTCTTGGTGGCGGTGACGACAATTTCATCGAGTTTATGAGTTGCTCCCTCTTCGGCAACCGCAACACCTGTCAGCAACAATGCAAACATCAGTCCCACGAAACTCTTTATCCCCATTGACTGTCTCTTCTTCCAGATCCGCTTCACTTCAACACTCCTCCTTAAAATAGCAATAAAACACCAATTATTAAGCAAGCGCCCCGGAGGATTCGAATCGCACGGAAGCGATTGACGGTTGACGTGTTTTGATGATAACAAACAAAACACCCCTCACCCCGAGGGGCTTTACCTGTGGGCGGCCGGCAACTCTTTGGCTGGAGACCGGCCGCCCCCTCTTTTTCAAACAGAAAAAGCCACGAAGGCACCTTCCTTGCTGGAGGCAAAAAACCTTCGTGGCTTATATTTTTCTTCGCTGTCGATCCACAATAATGCGGAACGATTTATCAATTGCCTTTGAGCCCCTTCGGACTCATACCTTATCGCGCATGTAAGGGCTCGCGCAAAAATAACTTCACATTTTCAAGCGCCGATGCATCCCGCCTGGCTGCGTTGCGAAAGCTCGAAATATCTTGATAT
>JASFKE010000229.1:0-6431 GCA_050118795.1 Desulfobacteraceae bacterium
GGGATTTACGAAGCGATGCCCACACTGGCCGCATCTGCGGGTGGTATCGTCCTTGAAAAATTCCACCGAGCTGCTGCACTGGGGGCATTTGACGTCAAAAACGGCATCTGCATTCCAGTACTGGGTATCTTGTCCCGGGCACTTCATGATAGCTCTCCTGTAAACGGTGTGTGCGGTGCGGCCTCTCGGGGGGGGGTCGCACCGCTTTTTGTAACCACTTTGGTGTTTACTTTTACAGCTTATCCCAAAATGGCTTTCAGATCATCTTGGGCTGTGCCGATCGGCATAATATTGAAATTCTCCACCAGCACGTTCAACACGTTGGGGCTGATAAACGCCGGCAAGCTGGGCCCCAGGCGAATATCTTTTATACCCAAGTGGAGCAAGGTGAGCAAGATGACGCACGCCTTTTGCTCATACCAGGAGAGAATCATCGACAGCGGCAGATCATTGACGCCGCACTCGAACGCGTCGGCCAGGGCGACGGCAATCTTGATGGCCGAATAGGCATCGTTGCATTGGCCGACATCCAGCAATCGGGGAATGCCGCCGATGTCGCCCAGCTCTTTGTCAAAGAAGCGAAATTTGCCGCAGGCCAGGGTCAGCACCACACAGTCATCAGGCACTTGCTCTACGAACTCGGTATAGTAATTCCGGCCCGCTTTGGCGCCGTCACAACCACCGACGAGGAAGAAGTGGCGAATGGCTTTGGCTTTGACGGCATCGATGACCTGGCCGGCCACGCCCATGACGGCGTTGCGGCCGAACCCCACCATGACGCTCTTGCCGGGTTCATCGGCAGCAAACCCCGGCATGGAGAGCGCTTTGTCAATGGCCGGGGTGAAATCCTTGTCAGCGATGTGCTGAACACCCGGCCACCCCACCAGCCCGGTGGTGTAAAGATTGTCCCTGTAACTCTCTTTGGGTTTTTGGATACAGTTGGTGGTCATGATGATAGCGCCCGGGAAGGCGTCGAACTCCTTGCCCTGGTTCTGCCAGGCGGTGCCGTAGTGACCGTAGAAGTGCGCATATTTTTTCAATTCGGGATAGCCGTGGGTGGGCAGCATTTCACCATGGGTGTAGATATGGATACCCTTGCCGTCGGTCTGTTCCAGGATCAGTTCCAGGTCTTTGAGATCGTGGCCGGATACCAGGATCGCCTTACCGGCTTTGGCCCCCAGGGGCACTTGGGTCGGAACGGGATGGCCATAGGTGCCGGTATTGCCGGCATCCAGAAGCTCCATGGCCCGCAGATTGACCTCGCCACACTTAAGGGCCAGCCCCACAAGCTCATTCACGGCCAAGCTGTCATCCAGGGTGGCCGCCATGGCTTCATGGATGAAGGCGTAAACGCTGTCATCTTCCTGACCCAGAATGCGGGCGTGATCGGTATAGGCTGCCAGGCCCTTGACGCCGTAAATAAGCAGTTCACGCAGGCTGCGGATATCGGCATCCAGGTTTTCATCCGCCATAACGCCGACGCTCCCGCCCTGGGATACCATCCCCCCCTTGTCGTCTTCCGGCATGAAAGTAGCCGGTCCTTCCGGGATATGGGCGGTGTCGATCTTGGACTTGAGCTGGTCCCTGTACACAATGCCCTGTCTGATCAAGGCCACAAAACGATCGGGATCGAAATCCACATTGGTCAAAGTTGAAAAGATCGCTTCGCAGGTATATCTGTTAATCTGCGAATGGCTGATACCGGCTTTGGCGGCGGTTACGGCAACTTGGCTAAGGCCTTTAACGGTGTATATCAGCAGGTCTTGCAGGATGGCCGTGTCGGGCTGCTTGCCGCAAACTCCGATCTTGGTACACCCTTGCCCCTTGGCTGTTTGTTCGCATTGATAACAAAACATGTTTTGCCTCCTTATTGGATGATGGTAAACAGTGGATCGTAAATTGTCTTGTGGAAAAGCCAACTCCTAAAATCAATTTTTGATTGCAGTTTACACGTCTGGGTTTAAAACCGCTTTGACCTAAGTCAAAGGCCGGCTTTTTTTCTTTGATAAATGTTTTGGGCATCCATGGGGGAACGCAGTTGCGAAAGCTGTTACTTGACTTGGATCAAGTTATGAACGAAACATTATCTTAAAGCCTATAGTAAGATGTGAATCGGCATCCAAGGGAATATGAACAATTTAAATGACATCATTGCCAATACGCCCCTGTTTGGGGGGTTGTCCGACGAGCAACTGTCCCAAATCAGCGGCATTGCCCAAGAAAAGAGATTCAAGCGAGGCCAAGCCATATTCTGGGAGGGGGACCCCGGTATTGGGTTCTATGTTGTGGTAGAGGGTAAGATCAAGGTTTACAAAACCTCATCAGAGGGTAAAGAGCAGATATTGCACATCTACGGCCCGGGTCACCCTTTTGGTGAAGTGCCTGTTTTTTCCGGCAGCCGCTTCCCCGCAAACGCCATGGCCATCGAGAAAAGCCGCATGCTGTTCTTCCCGCGCCAGGATTTTGTCGACCTCATTTCAAAGCACCCCTCTTTGGCCCTGAACATGTTGGCGGTACTCAGCGTGCGCCTTCGGCAATTCACGGTTCAGGTGGAGAACCTTTCTCTCAAAGAGGTGCCGGCCAGGCTCGCCTCCTATCTGCTCTATCTTGCCCAAGAACAGGACAGCCCGGATATCGTCACACTACCCATATCCAAGGGGCAATTGGCCAGCCTGTTGGGCACCATACCCGAAACGTTGTCACGCATTTTCAACAAGATGACCCAACAAGATCTCATCGCCGTAAGAGGCAGCAAGATCTCGCTGATCGATCCGGATGGCATCGATGATCTTTCGGTGAACGGGCGGTTGGGTGAGCGCTAACCCTATGGTAGCAAAAAAGGCGTTTTACTTTTTACCAGCTTGTTTGGGCTACCCTTTCAACGCCTTTAGCTTCTCGCTTAATAGTTGGATGTGGTTCATCTCTTCCTCGATGATGTCATCCAATCGGCGACGGCCCAACTTTTCCGGCACGGCATTGCGCATCCCGAGATAAAAGGCAATGGAATCTTTTTCAGCGATAACGGCGTCCTTCAAAATCGCCTCCATGGAGGAGGCGTCCATCTCTTTTTCAAAAAAGACGCGGGTGTCGGCAAGGGCTTTCAGATAATGGACCGACTCCCCTTGCGGATCAAATACAGTGGCGGCCTTTTCATCGGTCGAAAGTGCGGATCGCATTTGGGAAAATGTCTTCTCGTGGCCCTCTTCCATTTGCGCCAGTTTCAGCAAAAACGCCTTGGCGTTTTGATCACTGACGGACTCGGCCGCAGTACGGTAGAAATCGGCGCCGTTACGTTCCAACTGTTCAGCAATTTCGAATATGTCATCAGCGTTAAAATCGTACATCATTAAAATGGGCTCCTTTTAATCACCTTTTTTTTCCAGCTTACACGCTTTATCCCATTCGGGGCAAGCTTCTTCCATGGCAGTGGTGTAATGTATCATGCATTCGCCGCAATCCATCTCTATATTGGGCACATCGCCATAACGCGCCTTGAGCTCTTCAGCCGTCAAATGGGTTGCAAAGCTACATCCGCATTGGGGGCATGCGGTTGTCACCCGGTAGCGTCTCTTTGTCATCTTCACCCTCCTTTTTCCGATTCCTGGACCAGTCCCTTTTGGGGTCCTAAAAGTTCATCGATTTGATCATCCGGCAGGATTTTCTCCTCCATTGCCACCTCCCTTACCGTCTTTGAGCCGGCATAGGCTTTTTTGGCCAATTCGGCGGCGCGGTCATAGCCGATATGGGGTACCAATGGGGTAACCAACGCCAGGCTCTTTTCGATGTAGGCGGCACATCGGGCCTTGTCGGCGGCCAGATCCTTGATGCATTTATCGGCAAACATTTTTGCCGCTCCGGCCAGCAGATTAATGGACTCCAGCAGGTTGTGGGACAACAGCGGCAAAGTTACATTCAACTCGAAATTGCCCGACTGCCCGGCCAACATGATGGCGGTGTCGTTGCCCATCACCTGGTAGGCCACCTGGATCACCGCCTCGGCAATAACGGGATTGACCTTGCCGGGCATGATGCTCGACCCCGGCTGCAAGGCCGGTAATTTCAATTCGCCGATGCCGCAGCGCGGCCCCGATCCAAGCAACCGGATATCATTGGCTATTTTAACGAAACTGACCGAGATGGTTTTTAATGCGCCACTGGTTTCCACGATGGCGTCCTGGGCGGCCTGGGCTTCATAGTGGTTGACCGCCTCGGTGAACTCAATACCGCTGTGCCGGCTCAGGCCTGAAATGACGCGGCCGGCGAACAAAGGGTGAGTATTCAACCCGCTCCCTACCGCTGTTCCACCCAAGGCCAGCTCCGCCAACCGGGGCATGGCCGCTTCAACTCTCTCCAGTGCCAGTTCAATTTGTCGTGCAAAACCGGAAAATGTATTGCCCAACGACATCGGAACAGCGTCCTGCAAATGGGTTCGGCCAATTTTGCGAACCGGGACAAAGGCCGACGCTTTTTCATTGAGTTGCCCATGCAGGTATCTCAACGCCGGCTGCAACTCCTTGACGATGCCCATGGCCGCCGCCACGTGCAGGGCGGTGGGCATCACATCGTTGCTCGATTGCCCCAAATTAACGTGGTCATTGGGATGAACCGGGGAACGCCCTCCCTTTTCGCCGGTGAGAATCTCGTTGGCCCGCGAGGCCAAAACCTCATTCATGTTCATATTGGTGGAGGTGCCGGATCCGGTCTGAAACAGATCCACAACGAATTGGTCATCCCAACGGCCGGCTTCGACCTCCCGTGCGGCCGTACCAATGGCCTCAGCCAACGTGTCATCCAGGATGGAGAGCTCCGCATTGGCACGGGCGGCATGATATTTGATCAATGCCAAAGAACGTATCAAGGCAATCGGCGGTTTCATACCGCTGTCAAAAAAATTATCCACCGCACGCTGGGTTTGTGAACCATAGTGGGCCTGTCTGGGCACATTCACTGTGCCCATGCTGTCTCGTTCCGTACGAAAATGGCCGCTGTTGTCTGACGGGTTCATTGCATGCTCCCATTTTGACTGGCATTGTCGCGAGCCCTTACCCAGGATATCGCTCCACGGTATCGCGCAATTGATTTATTTTAATGAAACATTATAATCACTGTTCCGTAATTTCAAACCCGGGTTGAGTACCGCGCACAGATCTTCAAATTTTATCAGGGCCCGCCACGCCACAATTCGCACGTGCGGGCAACATCCCGGCAGGCGGAGCGGACGGACCGATAATCCCTTTGACAACAGAACCTTATAAATCTATAGTGGTTATTATGTCTGCCCATGAGAACACCCGACACATACGCTATTGCTAAATAATTGACAAAATGGGTGATTTAATATCCATGGCCGGAAACCAGGCCGGAACAACAAACCCGATACGCGATGAAATTGACCCCATCACACCTGCGAAAAGAACTGCACAACATTTACAGCCGCCTGCGACGCGGAAAGATTACGCGCGATGATCTGTTTATCGGCGAGGTATTAAAGCGAAGCGGCCTGATTACCGAACTTCAATTAAAGACCGCTTTGGACCATCAACGCCAGACCCTGCTCAAACAGGGCTGCGCCGTAAGACTGGGACGCATCATTGTCGATCTGGGATATGCTCCTGAAGAGGAGATCATACGTGCCATCAATGCGGAATACCAGATTGAGATTTCTTCGCTCTCAGATGATATTCGCCACCTGCTCTCCCGAAAATACGGCACCCAATTCCAACGCCTGCCCCGGGCCCGCATTCCCATGTGGTTGCAGATGGCCGTGGCCACCACCTTCGTATCCGTGATCACCGTCATTATTTTAAGCCTGGCTGTGCTCGACAAGCAAAAAGAACGTCTATACGCCCAAACCGTGCGCATGGGCGCCGTCAGTTTAAACTATTTTGCCAACAATGCTAAATTCCCTCTGCTTGAAGAGGATATCCTGCGCCTTAACACCCTGATAAAGGAGGCTTCCAGGGTCAAAGGGCTGCGGTATGCCCTGATCACCGATACCGAGGATATGATCAAAGCCCACACCGATGTCAATCTCATCGGATTGCCTTTCAAGCATTTCGTTAACAATCCCGAGCTGATCCATGAAGATGAGGTGGCTTACTACTCCTATCGGCGCACGGACGGGGTGCGAATGCTCAATCTCTTCCGGTCGATCAACCTGAAGGATAAAAAGCTGGGCCAGGTGCATGTCGGCATTTCCCTCGATTTTATCGAACAACTGGTGGTTGATGAACGCCTCTCTGTCATATTGGTCACGTTGGCAGTGATATTGATCGGCCTGATCGTCTCCATCTTGTATGGATTTCGATTCTCCCGGCCCATATTGGAAATTGTCAAAGCCACGGATGAAATCGGAAAAGGCAATTATCAATATCGGGTCCCCTTGAAACGCAATGATGAACTGGGCAATCTGGCGATCGCTTTTAACAATA
>JASFKE010000230.1:0-6429 GCA_050118795.1 Desulfobacteraceae bacterium
ATGCTGATTCTCATGCAATGCTTCACCTTTATTGCCAATACATAGTTTCAATTAATTAACTCACAATGTATGATTGAATCGAACACCCCTTACAATCTAATGCAAAAAGAGGTAACGTATTCCCCCGTGAGACAGTGTGTCGGGGATCTTGCGAAATTTGAGCAGCAGATATAGTGATCCACCTCTCGCGAAAAAGAATTCGCTAAATATCCAAGTAATTCACTCCAGCGACAATATCTGTGTAAAATCTGTGTGAAATTGTAACCAAATGTAACCTGGTCGAAAGAACAACAAATTAATTTGATATCAGCCTGGTTATTCCAGGCTTAAATATGAAGATCCGCAAAGCGTCCTGCCCCTGCCCTGCCATGATAACCGGAATGTTTCGACTTTTTCAATAGAATATGCAGAATTTATTCAACTTAACAGCTAACTAATGGCATCGTTTTCCCGGTCCTGTGTCTACGCTGTGTTATAAGCCTACTTGTCATTTCTAAAATACAAATCTATGCTCTAAAACTTCATAATGCTGAACAATCAACTCTGGTTCAATCTCAAATTTATGATCTTCTGGATATAATTTTGCCTTGCTAATGTCCTCCCCAGCAAAAGCTTCAATAGACGACAATTTATCCCAATAGGTAATTAATGTTATTTCGGCTTTTCCCTCAATTTCACGTCGAAATATCTGAGCACCATTGAATCCGGGTGTTAAAGAACTATCTTTTACGCCTGTTTTATATAGATAGTCAATAAAGCCTTCACACTTTTTAAGTGGAACTGTACATTTCCATTCGCGAGCATACATATTATTACGATACCTCTTTTGCCTTACGCTAAAGCCCATTGGGCGCCCGTTAGGGCGAGTCCAATGCAGCGGATGTCAGGAGCACTTTCGGTCGAATCGGTGACATTGCGGGAAAATGTGCGCTTTTCCTGCCCTATTTCGTCCGATTCAGCCAATGCCGATTTCACTCACAAACTGTGCGATCTTCTCTTTGGCAACCGGACTATTCAGTTGGCTCTCCGAAATGATCATGCGCGCGATGGGCCACTTACCGCTAACCGTGGCCATGTTTTGTAGTGCCCACTTCCCACCAATGCCGCCTTGCGTGCAGAAAAATGCTACGCGCTCGAGTGAGGCGCGTTGTTGGCTCAAATACGCGCGCACCGGCGAGGATAGTCGGGCAGCCCAGACGGGCGTACCCACCACAACCAAATCATATTCGCTGGGATCATGCCTGGGCTGGGCGATAGTACTATCTAGGCCCAAAAGACCTTCAATTGCTGAGCGAGGGCGTCCCAGAACTGTATCCCGGTTGAAGGTATCTTCAATGACTTCAAGATCGGCGTCATACGAACTGGCTATGGCTTCGGCTATCTGCCGGGTATGGCCGGTCAGTGAATAATAGACTACGAGGGTGTTTGACATGTACCAGACCTCTGGTGTAGCAATATGAAGAAGAGGAAAGGCCCTATATTTATGGTGCTATCCTCGTTCTTGCACTCCTGCTTTCAAGCGCCCCCTAATGCCTGTCATGTATAGTATCCTCTATAGGTCTTATCAAATTCTCCGTCCCAGAGTACTGTAGGAGCGAATATCAATATTATTAATATTTTTATTTTCATCACTTCACATAACGGTGGCTCTCACTGGTGAAGCGGCGTCAGTCGCCGCATCCCTGTGAAGAGCCCCCAAAATCTATACTATTTGATGTAACTGCTGAAATCTTAGGCCCAAAGCTACTGATATTAGGTAATGTGCAATTATGATGCTCTCGTATTTTTGCTGCTGAAGTATGCTCCTTGTCATGCGTAGTATGAGCATCGGAAACAAGAAAGACTGTAAACCCTAAAGCAGCT
The DNA here is from genome assembly GCA_050118795.1 of Desulfobacteraceae bacterium. Lineage (GTDB taxonomy): Bacteria > Desulfobacterota > Desulfobacteria > Desulfobacterales > Desulfosarcinaceae > JARRKU01. The sequence goes on from JASFKE010000230.1 coordinate 1,864, forward strand.
GCACGTCGAACAGTAGTATCAACGCAAAATTCTGAAGCATAGCCACAGATTATTAGATTTTTAATCTTATTTGAATTGAGCATCTCCTCAAGATTGGTTCTGAGAAATGAATCAGGAGTGGTTTTTCGTATTTTTATATCTTCATCATTAACAACCAATCCTTGGTGTAGCTGCCAATTTTCACTACCATACTCCAACGGTTCGTTTTCAGTTTCGTGTTGAATGAAAAAGACAGGGCAACCTGATATTTTTGAGTTTTGGGTAACTGTATTGATTCGTTCAACAACTTGATTTGCTTCGAATGGCTCAGGATCAAATAATCCCCGTTGGACATCAATTACTAGAACTGCAGATTTCATTAATTTTCCTCGTTTTCTTGGGCTAACGAATAGCGTATTATCCGTCATCCCTCTTCAAAACGGCACAGCTCCGATTTGCTGTACTGATTCATTTTCAATTGCATTAATTTAAAAACAAATATACTTAAACTTAGAAAATGATTGACAAAATGTTTAAGAAAAACATCGCAATGAATACCCTCAAGACGGCCTTAGAAGGCCAAATTTAACCTCCAAAATAGCGTTCTAAGCAAAACAAGCGATTAATTGATATGGCACGTGCTAACATACATTTTATGCCGGGGTATATCTGGCACATTACTCATCGGTGCCAGATGCGGAAATTTCTTTTTAAATTCTCCCGCGATCGTACCCGTTGGTTGCATTGGTCCGACCCCGTTTCAGAGTTTGGTCCGACCCGTTTCAGTGGCACGGACCCCGTTTCATGTTTCATTAGTCAAAAACATATGACACTGTAAACAAATGAATAGATCCTATTATTAAACTCGCTAAATCTAGCTTTACCAATCGTATTTCTTTGGTAGAAAATTTACCGGTTACTTCTTCAGAACTCTCAATATCTCTATACACTTTTGAATGTTGAACCCATCTCCAAACCCACATAAAAGTTGCTAAATGGCAGATATATAAGATTGAGGACCAAAAGGATGGAATGTATTTGGCAAAAGGCGTAACCTCTTTGAAACATACAGTATCTATAAACCCGGTTTCTTCCTCGTATCGTGGGACAATAAACCTTATTACCACAAAATGCGTGATTAGCCATATCATTATCCAGCTACAGGTACTTATTAAATAAATATTTTCAAATAATTCTGTTTTTGTCATCAATGAAAGCTTTCTACTAATTGATCCATAGAATGGTAGACTCTCCCATTACCCTGAGCTGTAAATTTATCATATAAAATGCCACCTAATCTTTCTCCTTCTGTAGCAAATTTATATCCTAAATATCCTCCTAAAAGAAAACCCGCAATAAAAATTCCAATTGGAGAAAGACATATTCCAAATAATGGTAAAATCGAAAAAGCTGTCACACCAACGGCGACACTTCCGAGTCCAGTCCCAAATGCCCCGCCAACAATACTAAATCCCTGCTTGAACAGGGTCCTCACTCTTAAATCCGGAGGTGCAGCGGCTACGGATATTCCGCCTAAGATGATGGGCAGGCCCCAGGTCAGCCTCCCACCCCATCCTTTGAATACGGAAATTTTACCGTTCAGACGGTTGGCCAGGGTGCCCATATAGCGGGAACCGTCCGGGTTTATGAGGACCTTAACCACATGATTTTTGAAAAAATTGGCATTGGGAAATTTGGCCAGGGGATTGAATCTTGGCCTTAGTTGCTCCTTGGATATCAGAAACTTGGGACTTTTGTTGAGGTTTTTGATCAACTGATGCCATTTGGGGTGGGAATTTAAAAAGCGTTCGATCTTGACCATATGTTTGGCTGGTTTTTTGAGCACAGTTTCACCGAATTCTTTGTAGGCATCCATGTATACTTCCTGGAGCAGGGCATTGGACATCGCCAGTGCCTGACCACCGGAAGCGGCGAGCGCGGAACCGGCGCCAAGCCCATAGCCGGTTCCCGTTATAACATCCCCTCCGATCTTGATCATTTTGTCTTTTGAAAACGTGTTAGCTCCCGAATCAATGGAATGGAACCGGACGGTATCATCCAGGCCGGCGGCAAAATCGTCGGCGGAACTGATTCCTTGCAGGTTATCGGCGATGATGTAGAGCGATTGCATATCGGTTTTGGATAATGCCTGTTTCAAGTTATTATCTGCGGCGTTCAGTTCACCTTTCAGGTATGGATGCGTGTTTTCCCACTGGCGGACTTCGGAAATTGTCAATTTGAATGTAGTCAGATTGACCAGCATGCCCATGGGCACAGGTCCATGCAGATATGGTTGCAGTTTGGGGTTGTTGTGCAGCAAAATGGCCCTTTTGACGTTGAGGGGAATGACGCGGTTGGGGCCGTCGGCGAACATCATCTCGGCAATGCGGTTGATGGAATCCCCTGGTTGCGTTGTATAGACTAAGGTCTCATCGGCCAGGGGCGGCCGGACATTCATGCTTGCGGGCATCTGGCTCAGGGCATTTTCCCAGATCACTTTTTGGGGCACGACCTCTTCCATGGTATCGGGTATCAGTATCCGTTCGCGGGGGTAAATCAAGTCCGGGTTTCCGATATGCGGATTCAATTCCTGGACGCGTTTGACCCATTGATAAATGATAGCGCCTTTTACGCCCTTTTGGGTCTCAATGATTTTACTAAGGCAGTCATTTTGACGAACTTCAACAATCTGAGCCATGGTTACCTCCTAATCCAAGTCTCTCAAGCTGCAATTTGGGTTTCAACACTTCTTTGATCAACGACAATTTTATTTTTCCTTCGCAGGTATTATAAGAGTCGCTGATCCCTTCTTCTTTTTACTTCTGTGGGCTCCATGAAAAGATCAGGGTCAAAAGCAGATTCTCAAAGATTTCAAAACCATTCCAGACAATCCCATCTAAGCCTGAGACCCGGGAGTTCACGAAAAAAACGATTTGAATTTGCCCATAAGGCTCGAAAGAACCCTACAGCTCAATAAGAAAACATTAGTTATCTTACTTTCGCCGCAATCCAAAAAAAAACGGTATGAATCTGTGTACTTTTTTTGAAGATCTTTTTTGCATGATCCTTGAGACCTGCTGGCTGAAGCCGCAGTATTCGTAGAAATGGAATATTTAATACACGCGTTTTTGCCGGTTGTCAAAATATTTTAATGCCCATTTCCAGGCAGGGGTACTTTAAACCTATTTGGAAATCGATCCGTATAAGGACTTGCGCCTGGGCGTTGGTGCGCCTGGGAGTCGCCTGGGGTCGTACCAAGCCAATAGCCTGTAATTCATCGTAATGAATACCCTCAAGACGGCCTTAGAAGGCCAAATCTACCCTCCAAAATAGCGCTCTAAGCAAAACAAGCGATTAATTTGATATGGCCAGCCATGTTTTTCCGCTTCCGCTATTTGCTACTATGATCATTCTCATATGTATTCTGCCCAACGGCTGAACTCACAGGCGCAACGCTTTCCCGCGTCCCGTGAAGTGATGGGTTATAAGCCAATCATCGATAGTGCAACATCATGATCACTATAATTGTCTATTTGATTTGAATGTTTGAATCTGTTTCCCACAAGAATGAAATTATATTGTAAATCACGAGAAGCTTCTTTATCCCAGATAGCATCACCAAAATACGACTTAGAAACAAATATTTCTTTGGAGCACTTTTTTTCAGCAATTTTCATTATGCCTGCTCGACTTTTATGATCGGAGCCTGATGCAAATGCGATATTGGAATAATCTATCCCTGCACTTTCAAGTTTCATTTTAGCGGTTTCTTCCCAACCACCGGTGGCAATTGCTAAACTAACATCATTCCTATTTTTTAGAAGCTTCACAAACACTCTCGCACCTGGTATTTCAAGGGCCTGGGTTTTCCGCAACTGTTTCTTTATATAGGAAATAAACAATCGTTTGACTTCCTTATGGATTGGTTCTTTTTCATTATCTAGCTTGTTTTCACTTATAATCTCATCCAAAATGCCAGAATCTGTAGCATTTGCATAGCTGGACCAGTCAGTATTTATTTGGTATGGGATGACTTTTTTAACTGCCCTTAAGTAGCATTCATCTTCAAAACTGGTAGTGTTCACTAATGTTCCATCTATATCAAACATTACAAGATGCACTGAAATCTCCATCTGGCTTATAACTATATTATTATATGAAACGCCTAATTGCATCACTGAAAAAAGCTAAAATTGCAGGTCAGGACTATTTAGCCCCAATCGACACAAATAATCAACAACATTTGATTCCATACAATTTCAGCACGTTGGGACAAAACACCATTCATTCTCTGTACTATCATTCACCCAAATCGCCTAAATAGCTCTCAATTAACACACTTAAAGTGTTATGAGTCCAAAAAAATTTAGCCAAGAACAGAAGCTGGCCATCGTGAAAAATGCAGTTTCAATCGGCAGCCAACGACATGGACCCCATGGCCAATCGACTTGACCACAATATATGCAGTCTCATCACAATAAGCCCATGTGGCATCAATGGATAGATGCTGCATGATAAATAATGTGGTTTGCCAAAGATACCTAAAAATAGCCATGAACGCATATGGCCCTGAAGGGGCCAATGATT
>JASFKE010000231.1:0-6419 GCA_050118795.1 Desulfobacteraceae bacterium
AATGGGCTCCGGCGCCAAAGGTCAAAAGCCTTTTCAGTATTGGATAGACAGGCAACGATATATTAACCAACGGTTGACTAAAGGATCGGATCTACATGTAAACTTATTTGCCCCCTATCCGTCTTTATCTTTAGCGGCAAAAGCCATAACGCCGGACGATCTTCCGATATGAATGAGCCTCGCAACAGAACGCAATTGAGCAGTAAAAAACGAAGCAGGGGTGCGGGGCCCCAGAGATACAAAGGTCTTCCGGTTTCATTGGGCAATGGCGCCGTCAAACAACATAGAAGAAGTAATTCATCCGGGCATACGAAATGGCGTCATTCAAATAATCTTCCCCAGCCCCGTACCAACGCAGCGACACGCAGGCACCGCAGTAGATATTGAACCCCACAGTTGCGTAAAAAAGACGGCAGCAATGGGGTAAGCTAGTGGTACCCATATTCGGGGTATAACAAGTTGACGAACAACAAGTGCACGGGGTCAAAAATATAATCAAATGCTTTCCAGGCGATTATTATCCCAAAAAAGGCAAGCTGGCTGCTTTGGACAAAGTCCATATAGGCGACTGCCCGCTCTTTGCTGAGTACAAAGGCAATGATACCACTTCCGTCCAAAGGTGGCAGGGGCATCAAATTGAAAGTAAACAGCAGCAAGTTTAAAGAAAATAAGATGCTCAACAAAGTAGCGACAGCTTCCATGGTGCCGTCTTGATGGGCCGCCACAATGTGGGAAAGATTGAGGCTGTTGGGAGCATAAAAGATATCCAGAGCCACGCCCAGACGAATGGCCAAACCGGCCGCTACCATCACCATTAGATTGGACAGCGGGCCTGCCAGGGACATCACGGCGGCCCGTTGGGGGTAACTGCGCGCCCATGCCGGATCATAGGGGGCACTGGCCCAACCGATCATCCAACCACCGGCTAAATAGGAGACCAAGGGCACCAACACTGTTCCCACCGGCTCCCGCTTGATGTGCGGCAGCGGATCCAGGGTCACCTGCCCGCCTTCATAGGCGGTATTGTCTCCAAGTTTCATGGCCGCATAAGCATGCGAGGCCTCGTGAACAACGATCGAGAAGACAAACGCCAGATACCATAACGAGCCTTGTGCAAGGTTGGGCATATTAACTCCTGAAAGTTCTGCGCAACGGACTCAGCTTTAAGCCGAAAAGACGGTCCGATTTATTTTGCAAATTCCGTGCCATCGCAGATATTACCCTAACCCGTCAATATCTTGTGGGTTTTGTTGTTTGCATCCACAACGAAATCAAATCCAATGCCAATTTCAGTCAGTGTCATGACAAAAGGCGGCAGCCTCTGATGCAAAATCCTTGGCGAAAGTTATGCAATGAGATAGCATGTCGGACAATACCGAAAAAGGAGAGAAGATGGACTACTCACTATTGAAGCAGCTTACCGAAACGGCCGGCATCAGCGGCCGCGAAGAGCGGGTTCGGAATCTTATGTCCGAACAAATCGCCAAATTCAAACTGCACGGCACCACCGACGCCATGGGGAACCTGGTGGCTTATAAAACCGGTAAAGGACCGCGGGTTGCCCTGGTGGCGCACATGGACGAAGTGGGGTTTATGGTCAGCAAGATTGATCACCAGGGGTTTGTCCGCGTCATGCCGGTGGGCGGGGTGGATCCCCAGGTGTTTCATGCCCAAAAAGTGATCGTGCATGGAGAGCAAGATTTACCCGGTGTAGTGGGTAGCGTGCCGCCCCATCTACGTAAAAATAAAGAGAGCGGTGCCCCAAAAGCGGTACCGATTGATGAGGGGTTCATTGATCTCGGCCTGCCACCCAAACAGGTTCAAGCCTCTGTATCCGTTGGGGATCCGGTGACCTTTGCCACCCGGAGCTGGGAAAACGACTTATCTTTTTTCGGCAAGGCCCTGGATGACCGTATCGGTTTGTTCGTCATGATCAAGGCCCTTGAACTGGTCAATGAGATGGATTGTAACCTGGTATTGATCGCATCCACCCAAGAGGAGTATGGCTTGCGCGGTGTTGGTCCGGCTATGTTTAAGGCAAAACCCGATATCGCCCTGATCCTAGAAGGAACCATAGCTTCGGATACACCGGGTCTCAAACTGCCTTCCAATGTAAGCCCCACCGAACAAGGCAAAGGGCCTGAAATCCGGTTGAGTGATAAGCGTATGCTGGCTGATCGACCTCTGGCCGACTTTTTGGTGGAGATGGCCAAAGACAAAGGCCTTGCGCATCAACTTGTGGTGAAAAATACCGGCGGAACGGATGCTGCCGCCGGCCAGTTGGTAGCAGAAGGTGTGATCGTAGGCGCTGTTTCCGTACCCACACGCTACATCCATGCACCGATCAGCATGGCGCTTAAAGCCGATATCACCCAAACCGTCAACTTGGTACGGACTTTTCTGGAAAACGTTTCCAAATTTGATAAATTCGTAAAAAACCGGAACTGAGCCCGGAGCGCCATTCCGGCAAAGTCCGAAATCCGGTAATGCCGGTTTCGGGCCCTTTTGAGGGCCGGCCTGGAGTTACAAAGTGAGCCAGACCCGTTCCCCGCTCCGGGCCGCCTCGGCCAAGGCATCCAGTACCCGCATGTTGGCGATGCTGTCGGCTGTTGAAAACGCCAGGGGGACCCGGCCTCTGACCACATCCGAAAAATTTTCAACCATCAACTGGTACTCGTCCGCTCCGGGGACGACCACAGGGTCGGCCCCATCGGCATCTTTCTCACGCAGGGTGTAAAGTGCATCCTTTTCCCAGGGAATAAAGGCGTCGTGTGGCAGCTCGATAACACCGTTTTCTCCGACGACGGTATAGGTTTGCTGCAATCCGGAGACCATACTGGCCTCCACCGTGGCCAACCGGCCCTTTGGAAATTTCAATAATCCCACAGTATGCAGATCGACACCACCGGGGTGGTAACTGGCCTGGCATTGTACCTGAACCGGCTCCGCATCCAAAAGCCAGCGCGCCACACTCACGCCGTAGCAACCCACATCCAACAGGGCGCCTCCGCCCATCTCCGGCTTCAAACGCGCATTGTTGGGATTATCGGCATCTGCAGGGGCCATACGATAACAGAACGCCGACCTGACCAGCCGGGGTGTTCCGATTTTTCCAGAACGGACAAGGTTCCGAATTTTCCGGCTGCGGGGATGAAAGCGGTACATAAAGGCCTCCATTAAGACGCGACCGGCCTGTTGCGCTGCTACCTCCATCTGTTCAGCCTCCATCGCATTGCAGGCCAGCGGTTTTTCACATAGCACATGTTTGCCGGCCGCCAGAGCCGCAAGGCTCCATTGATGATGCAGATGATTGGGCAACGGGAGGTATATGGCCTCTATGGCACGATCTTCGATCAAAGCCTGATAATCGTCGTACACTTGAGCAATTCGGCATCTGTCAGCCACTTCGGCCGCCCGGTGGGGTGACCGGCTGGCAAGGGCGCGGACGATACCATTGCGGGAATTCTGAATGGCTGGAATGACGCATATTCGCGCAATGGTGGCGTTACCCATAACGCCCCAGTTCACTTTTTCAGACATTGAGCACCTCTATGGCGCCGGCGGATGCCATACTCCTGGAAGCCGCCTCCAACACTGCAACCACACAAATAGAATCTGCCAGGGGCGCCGTAAGCGGTTCACCTTCGAGCAGATGGTCGGCCAGGTTTCGGTGGAATCCGAACACCGACCGATCGGCAATGGCCGGCTTCAGGGTGGTTATTTTCCCGCTTCCATGCCGCTGATAGACCGTCATGTCCGGCGGCATCTCTGTGGGGGGAATATCGTGCCGATGAAAATAGTGCACAGGATCGATGGTGTATTCGCTAACATCTCGCCACTGGCCGACAACGGCGCCCCGTGTGCCCAGAAGATACCATTTGGGCTTGCGCGCTGCGGCGATATCGGAGTGGATGAACTGTGCTTCGCCTCCGCTGCGAAATTGGATCCGGATACTCTCCTGGTCGGCATTGGTGACATCATGCCAGACCCGCTTGTGGCGGGTTCCACTCACTGATTCAATGGGTTCGTCAAATAAGCTGACAATCCAGTCGATGTAGTGACCGCCCCAATCGTAACTGGTCCCCCCGGAAACGGCAGTATCCGAATGCCAGTAACCGCACGGATGGGAAAACCCCCCCACGAAAACCTCCATATAAAAGAGCTCACCGATGAGATCATCAGCCAGAATTTGTCTGATGGCCAAATAATCTAAATCCCAGCGACGGTTCTGATGGCAACTCAAATGAACCCCCTGCCGTTTGGCTTCCTCGACCATGGCCTTGGTTTCAGCGCTGTTCAAAGCCAGCGGTTTCTCACATATCACATGCTTGCCGGCCGCCATCATTTGTACCGCCAGTTGGGCATGTGTATTCGGCGGTGTGGCAATGATCACCAGATCGACACCGGCGTCATTGATTAAGCCTTGGGCGGTGGTGTGGCATCTGATATCCGCAAAATCGATCTGAGCCTGTTGCAGCCGATCCCCATTAAGATCGCAGACCGCATGAAGCTCGAGGCCGGGGGTATGGGCAACGCCTTGCCCGTGATACTTCCCCACCGATGGTGCATACCCCAAGATTCCAACGCCCAATTGTCCCTGGGCCATGGGGCTGCCGCCCAGCTGACGAATCAGGCGGCATAAAATTTGGCACAGCACGGGATGGTCGAAATCCCACAACGTGGTGCAGGCGGCCATACCGCTACCGTATCGCCGCTGAACGAGCACGGCTTTATGCTGGAAATGCCAGTCGGTGTACAGCAGTGTTTCGGTGTTCCCAGTGCTCAATCTCAGCGGATGATAGAGCCCCTTGATGTAGATCCCATCCTCGATACGCGCAGATATCGGATGGTCACTTTGATCAAACAAAATACGCAATTCACATTGCGGCCCGACGCCCTCAGGCTGGGCGCCGAACAGATCCGGAATCTGTCCGGTTTCCGAATCGATAAAATGCAGCACCCCAGCCCCTGCATTGACAAATTCAGACAATCGGCCGGACGCTTGGCAAATTTGCGCGTCACTGGATGTCAACACCACGTCCCACCCGGACAGATCGGCAGGCAGTTGAGATTTGACCTCCAGCCGAAGATATTTTGTACCACTTAAATAGGCCCGCAGAGATTCAAAAGCACCACCACCGTTCTCCACAACCAGCAGCACCGACGTAGAGATGTGCCCGCCCATGGCCCCCTCCTTAACCCCAACGTTGGATAAAAAAAATGGCAAAAGGCTTTTTTAAGAATCTTATGACCGTTAACCTACAGCAGTTCCATGGGCTTTTCAAATCCATTTGTAGACTAAATCCAACAGCCTTCGTCTTATCTTACAACGCAGACTTAAACAGAAATGCAATGGGTTGTGATGAACCCATACCTTTTGGAGGTACTATGAAGATCCTACGACACCTGATAGGTTTAATCATGTTGCCAGCCATCGCCGCATCCGGGGCAACAGCAGATGTGAACGCGGTTCTAACCTTTACCAACTTCACCGAGGAAGAACTCTATGTTGAACTGTCTATTTTCGACAACTCCGGTTGGCGTATTTACGACCTCTATGTCCAGACGGACGGCACCAGCATAGCAGATTTCTGGACGGACGCCATCGATGCCACCTACAGTGCCTGTGGCTATGGTGAATTTTCAGGCGATTTTTATGGTTGCGCACACGGAGGTATCGCAGACTACTACTACAGCATCTATTTCGACATCACGGCAGAGCCGTACCTATCCACGCCGTCGGACCTGCCCACCGAACTGTTTGCTTTTGAAAATCCATACCAAACCGCGGACATTGTGATCATTGAAACAGATAACCATGACAGTGCCGGTTGCTTTATCGGGGGATTGTCCCAAGGATGAGCAGATCATCAAAATGAGATCAAAAAAACACCCGCAAGCCCCAGTAAAAAGGAATCTTGCGGGTGAATGTACTCTCTGCGAGTTCAGGGTACCCTCAGAGAGTGATGGAGAAAAGGAGGTTGCACCAGCGCAGGTAACAGCATCTAGCGGCAACAAGAGCGAGAATCCAGGACAAATGCAGTGAGCGTTCAGTATCAGGTATCGAATCAGCTAGAGCGCAACATTTACAACACAACTTGACAGAGAGACAGGATACGGTTTCAGCATTCAGGTCATCGATCCAAATCAACCCAGGATGAAGTTCAATATCGGTGCAACATCCTTTTCTACATACTTGCTGGGGGCACTATAAGCCACATTGTGAGCCGCGTCTGTCGGGAAACCTTGACTTATGCTTGGGGATTGTTTGAAAAATGATATTCTTTTCAGATGTCCAATGATATGAGCCCATTTTGAATGGCAAACTTGACCAGCCCGGGAATATCTTTGATGTTGAGCTTGGCCATTATCCGGCTGCGATAGGTCTCCACGGTTTTGGGAGAGAGACAAAGCGTATC
>JASFKE010000232.1:0-6417 GCA_050118795.1 Desulfobacteraceae bacterium
GATTTGTTAAAACAAACGAGCGTTTAAATTAACAATGACTGGTGTCGATCAACCCGGAGTAGATAACCTGAAAAAATTTCAGGTGGACCGGGTTTTATTACCGTAAATGTATCTGTCGCTCGACCTGGAATTTGACAGTCTTGGTACCAAAAGGAATTTAAGAGTCCTATTTTCTTGGGAATGGTCGATTTTATAAAACAAAACGGCGGAATAAAGGCCACGATTTGTGGAAAATCCGACGATCTCATCATGCTGTCTTGCCAAGATAGCGATATATTGACGCCTTCGATAGCCTTCTTGGAATACTTTTTAGTCGAAAGATTTTTATGCTATTGACAACTCAGTGTTTAGATACTATATACAGAGGCATGAAAACTTCATCTGACATAATCAAGAGCCAAATCATACAAGTTATTAACAAAATAATATTCAGTGAAAAAAAGAAGGTTATGAAGTTCAAGGGGATTTCGCTATATCCCTCTGAGATTCACCTGTTGCTGGTTATTAAAAACGACATTGACTCAAATGCCACGAAAATTTCCAAACAACTTGGCCTCACTAAAGGGGCTATATCCCAGACACTTTCCCGTCTTGAAAAAAAGGGGATTATTTTAAAAGCAAAAGACCCGTATAACAAAAATGAACTGAATTTGTCTTTGACCGACCTTGGTAAAGAGGCATATGAATTATGTCAATCAACGAAGATGGTATTCATCGAGGCCCATGACGAACTACTTGCAAAACTCAATTCCAAAGAAAAGGAGGTGGTACTGAACTTTTTAAAGCATATGGAGAAAGCTATTGACGAGATAAAATTACCATAATTTTTTTACCCTCTGTGTTTAGATACTATATACAAAGCAGCGGCTCTTAAAAAGGAGAAACGTATGAATACCGAAAGATCTGAAAAAAAGGCAATGGAATTTCTTAAAACTGGTAACAATTTAAAAAGAAAACAGCAGGAATATAAAAAAACGTTCCCCTTCCCACCAGCAAAGGTGTTCTTTCAGTTCTGCCCATCCAGGGAACTCGACTGGATTGAAGGTTGGGACTGTGACCTTGTTTATACTTCCTCTGGATATGTTGAAAAAGACTGTATATTTACCACCCCCGGAACAAACGTGCTGGGACCAGGACTTTGGATATTTACTCGATACGAACCAAACGAAAAACTTGAGCTAGTGAGAATAATCGAGGACTCGGTTGTCATACATTTCAGAATCAATTTGAAAGATAATAAAAACGGCACATGTACAGGTGTCTGGGACCTGACATTCACCGCCTTGAATGAATCGGGCAATCAAATTGTTGAATCCATTCCTGATTACAGCCCTGAACTTGAGCGAGCTATAGAAGGGTTGGAACATTTTCTCGTGACAGGAGAAATGATGACGAAATAAAGTGTGGAAAAAGTTAAAGGAATGTTACGATCTAAGAAATCTTAAACACTACATGGAGGGTAGGAGTTATTTTGTGAAATGGCTCCTACCTTATCTTTCTCAAATCACAAACGCCACGAGAACCTCTAAGTCGGGTGGTCCAGAGGGGCGAAATGCCCTGCTATAGGGATGGATGGATTTGAAGGGTGCATTGATGCTTCTTGAAGGTGAGGGTTAGCGTCATAAATTTTTACTAAATACCTCTGAAATTGTTAATTAATTTTGAGCTAATGATATAATTTTACACGAATGGTCCCCATACCCCTATTTTTCCCACCTATCAGACGCACTCAGGGCGTGAGATTGAGAAAGAGGTGTCTCACGGACTTCAACTACATAAGCAAAGTTATCAACATCTTTTGAATGCCAAAAATTTGTAAACTGAAAAATTCGGGCTTGTTTATACCTTATTTCTAAGAACTTGGTGTCACGCCACGACAGAGAAAAACCGTCTACGTGGTCGGCGCTGAAAATCAAATCCTTTTCCTCGGTTTTGTTTCCGCTACCCACTATAAAAACGTTGAAAGATTCTGAAGTAGTAGCCCCACAATTCTTTTTAACCAGTACTGCCTCAACCTTGCCGTCTGTAGATTTAACTCGTTCGGCCTGCGTTTCAGTACAGGGTGATAAGAATCCGCAACCAGCGGTGACCGCTATAAAGGCAATTATCATTACAAATTGAGTTGGTTTTATTTTCATTATGGACATGGTGAATCTCTCCAAGTTTCAAAGTCTTTAAGTCCTTCATCAATCCAGCGCTGGTCATTGGGATCATCGCCATATGGAGGATTACCCCACGGCCGCCCCCATTGTGGTTTGCTTGTACCTCAAATCAGATCCTGGAAGACCGCATCGCCGATGGTCGGTTCCGACAGGACTTGTATTACCGTCTTAGCGTGCTGATGCTCACCATTCCCCCACGGTGCCATCGTAGGGAAGATATCCCGATCCTGGTGCGTAGATTTATGGCGTACTACAGCCATAAAATCAACCGGCCCGCGCAAATGGCCGGTATTCATCCTAGCGGCATTTACAATAAAATGAAGCGGTATGGATTGCGCGAGGAAGATTTCAAATGAGCGGGCCGCCTCTCGCGGCGCCAAACGGTTGGTCGACGAACTTCGTGCCAGGGACTTGGATTTGCCCGGTGGATGGTGGTATGATGGATCAAAGGCCTCGCTTACATCGTTTGTGCTGTTGTCGTTTTCAAAACGGTTGGCTCGAAAATCCCCTCAAGGGATGGCGACGATGATTCACAGCAATTTGATTCCAAAAATCAAGATGGTCGCGCCGGGCACTCTGCTGCGCCGGGCTCTGGATGACATCCTGATGGCCAGGTTCGGTGCTTTGATCGTTTTCTTGGACGATGTCAAGGCACAGGAGAATATTCTAGAAGGCGGCTTTTACATCGGTGCCGCCTTTTCACCCGAAAAATTGTATGAACTGGCCAAGATGGACGGCGCCATTATTCTGGATGAGAATGTTTCCAGAATCCTGGCGGCCAATGTTCAGTTGGCCCCAGATCCCTCCCTGCCGACCAATGAGACCGGCATGCGCCACCGGGCCGCCGAGCGTATGGCGCGCCAGACCTCCAAGTTCGTGCTCACCATCTCACGGCGCAGGGGCGTCATCACTTTGTACTATAAAAACCACAAGCACCAGATCAACGATATCAACTACCTCATCGCCCGCATTAACCAGACCATCAGCACGGTTGAGCGCTACAAGGGGAATCTCGACAAAAAGGCCTCTCGGATCGAAGGCGACGAGTTGCTCGACCAGGTGCAGCTCATTCAGGTTACCGAGCTTCTGCTTTTCAGTTCCAGAATCATGAACCTGCTAGAAGAGATCGCGCCGTATGTCGTGGAAATCGGCAATGAAGGACGGCTTCTGGCCATGCGGCTCAACAGCGTTGGAGAAGATGTGGACGCCGTGCTGCGGCTGTTCGTAAAAGACTATTGCGCACAAAAGTGCTCGGACCAGGATGTTTCCGGGATCATCGATGAACTTAGACGCGTTGAGCCGGCCGACCATTTGAAGGTCGCCCACCAGCTGGGATGGACATCGGCCGGCGAAACCGACCTGCACGATCTGACCGTTACGCCCAGGGGGTATCGCCTGCTGCAGCAAGCTGCCAAAATCCCGGACGCTGCTGCCGATAATGTAATCGATCGATTTAAAGATCTGGCCCGGCTGGTCCGGGCCGATGAGGCTTCCCTCATGCAGGTCGAGGGGATCGGCGCCAAAAGGGCCAAATCCATCATCGAGGGGATTCAGATCATGCGCAATCGAGGTCTGTACCATTGAGTTTTGGGGGTGAAAAACCACCCGACCAGTCGATCGATCTCATCATGCTGTCTTGATAAGATAACGATATACTGACGCCTTCGATAACCCATAATCTGCCATCAAATCCTTGATCAGCTCGCCTTTCTTCCGCAATTCAAAAGGGTAAAAGTGTAAAAGGAAAAAGGGTTATTTAGGTCCTGACGCAACGAAAACCGATGCTGTCGAACCGGTTGTCCGGGTGGACCCTGCTGCGGTCCGCGCACCGGGCGAAGTTACGGTGGTCGAACCACGAGCCGCCCCGCAGCACCATCTCGTCTTCATCATACTCGCTGGCAGTCCACTCCCATACATTGCCGGCCATGTCAGAAACTCCCTCGGGTGTATCACCTTTGAGAAAAATCCCAACCGCAGAGGTTTTACCTATCTCCGCTTCACTGGTATTACATGCGTCCTTTTTCCACCCGCCCCAGGGGTATTCGCGCCCATCAAATCCAACCGCGGCCGCTTCCCAAAGGTTTTCATCCGGCAGGTGATAGGTATGGCCGTCTTTCCGTGTTTCTGTAAGCCAGCTGCAAAAAGCCATCGCTTCATGGAGAGTTACGCCCACCACCGGAGCGTTTGGGCAATTAAAGCGCCACGTGTACCAATACGCCGGCAGATGTGTTTCCTGTGAGTCCAGCCACTTTCGGCCGTTGTCATCCCAATGGTCGGGGGTGTCATAGCCGCCGGCTGTGATGAATTTGGCATACCATTGATTTGTGACCGGGTATTTGGAGATCTCAAAGGCGTCCACCTGCACTGTTCCGTTATTCAGTGGATATTCGCCGCCTTCAATGGCTATGAACCTTTCCAGATCACGGCGGTCGCCCAACCGGCCCAGGGTTTCGCCGGCATCGGCCAGCACTTTCGCCGTAGCGCCGTCATCGATGATCTTGCGAAGCTTCTCTGTGGCCATATCCACCACATCGATGTCACGCCGGCCGGGATGAATATCCAGCAGAGCCCTTGCGGCCAGCCGCCATCGATAAGAGGTGTCTTTATCATCACCTTCCAGCATCTTTTCAACGATGGTGTTGGTCCACACTTTGTTTTCAATGCTCAGATAGCCGATGTACAGTTCGATCACCTCTTCGTATCTGGGATCATCCCAGTAACCTTCGATGGCCTGGACGTAATCGGTATGGTTGTCCACGATGTAAACGGCCGTCAGATACTCCTGAAAGGTCAGGTGCCTGAAAGTATACTGCCCTTCCGATGGCACCAGCAGCCCGCTGCGCGGCTCGATATCGTTGAATCTATTTTCCAGTCGCTTGCGATACGCCCGGGGTTCTTCTTGCGCCGACTTGCGAAAGACGCCTTGCAGCGCCTCCACGGCAAAAAACTTGTCCGCTCCCCGATACTGGGCCTCAAACATCTTAAAGGCCAGGGTGCTTAAAAAGGTGAGGATTTTTTCAGGCTCTTCGAACCTGCGATGCAGCAGGTTGTTGACAAATTTTTTATACAGCTCGGCCCGTTGGCCGGGAAGCTGCTTGCCGCCGTAGTACAAGATACAGGTAGCCGTCAGCATCAGCGGGTTTTCAATCAACTGGTCGATGGCCGGATGGGCCCGGACTTCGCTGATCATGGCATTTGCGGTTATGCCGCCCACGGCCGTGCTGGCCGTGTAGATATGTTGAAACCATTTGCGAATAAAGCTCTCCACCTGCTGCTGGTCAAGGGAAAGGATGCGCACATGATGCTCGCCGAACTTTTGCCTGGCAGCGCCGGCGATACCGTGGGGCCGGCCGGACAGTACGATTCGACAGCCCTCGTTCACATTCTTAAATAGCGCAAACGCATCAACCACCTTTTCGCGGTAACCGGCGTCAATCTCATCGAGACCGTCCAGAAGAAAAACGGCTCGCCGAACCTGGCAAAACCGATCAATGGTCTGTGGGTCAAGCGCATGGCCCGTTAGACGGCAATAATAATCCAAAAGGACTTCGACGGATAACGGCGCATCGGCAATGTAGTCATCGGAAGTGAAAAGACCTTTCAAGTCTTTGACAAAAATCAGCACCGGCAGCCAGCCGGCAAGGCCTGCGGCTTCGATATCGTGCGACCTGCCGGTGGCCAGGCAAAAGGCCAGGTGCTTGATCAAGGTGGTTTTTCCGGAGCCGGCGTCACCTTCTATGAGCAGATAAGGATATTGGCCGATCAGCGTCTCGATATCCGTTGTGCGATCTTCTCGCTCTTCCGGCTGCGTCTTTTCCTTGATCTTTTTATCGGGGTTGTGGCCGTAAAGCGGGATGAAGATTTCCGGCAGCTCCGCGCGGACGGCCTCGCCGTCCGCCTGCAGCTGATCCACGTCCATGTATCGGCAACGATCGGCGATCCAGTTAACGTAGGCGTTCGGGACCTCCAGTGAGGTATCAGGGACGGCCGCAGCTGGTTGGGCTGCGCTGATCAGCGCAAACGATTTGGTTCCATCATCGCCAATATCGCCGTCGAGGCTCCATTTGCGCCTTGCGGTCACAAATTTTCTAAAATCGAGTCGAACCTCGGCCCTATCCCAGTCAAAGGTGATGTAATGAAACCGGCTGGGATAGTCTGACTCGGTGCCCAGATAGGCCCCGCCGGCCTGAAAACTGTATAAATTGCCGTCCAGGTCGGCCGTGTAGCCGCCCCGGGCTTCGTGCATGTGGCCGGC
>JASFKE010000233.1:0-6411 GCA_050118795.1 Desulfobacteraceae bacterium
TTGATCAAAGAATTTCTCAGACCTGCGGCCATAACCCCCATTGAAGCTGAAAACGGCGAAGACGCGGTTCGACTCGCCTCGGAACACAAACCGGATGTGATCTTTCTGGATATCAGAATGCCGGTGTTAAGCGGCATAGATGCCATGAAAAAAATCGTCGAGAACGAAAATACGCGTTCCATCCCCGTGATTGCGTTGACCGCGTCAAGTATGAAAGGGGAAAAGGAAAAATTGACGGATCTAGGATTTTCCGGATATTTGACCAAGCCGATCCAGAGAGCAACGTTGTTCCAGGAACTGACACGGTTCATTCCCCATACCAGGGCAACGGAAAATCTTCCAAGTGACGCCCCCCCAGCGGCAGAGCCCATAGACCACCACTGCCTGGCCAGAATCATAGGGCAGCTCGAAAACAAATATCACCAAAAGTGGACGGAAGCCAAAAAAAACCAGGAGTTCGATGAAATAGCCGAATTTGGGCAACATATTATGAAACTGGGTGAGAAAAACGACATCAACATCCTTAAAACCTATGGAGAAGATTTACAGGCACATGTGGGCAGTTTCGATGTGGAAAAAATGAATATGACCTTAAATGACTACCCCAATATGGTCGAAACCATCAAGACCCTAAATACGCAAAAAACCACCCCAAATTCGGATGAAAAGACAAGGGGACGCAACAGGTAAGGGAGATATCCATGGAGTCCAAAAACAAAATCCAAAATAGAATTCTGATCGTCGACGATGTTCCCAAGAACATCCAGGTGGCGGCCAGCATCCTGCAAGAGTCCGGATGCAAGATGGCCTTCGCCCAAGACGGTCCCACAGCCTTGTCGCTGACCGAGACCAAACACTTCGATCTTATCCTGCTCGACATCATGATGCCCGAAATGGATGGTTTCGAGGTATGCCGCAGAATCAGAGAAATCCCGGCCAACCGGGAGGTACCCATCATATTCCTGACAGCTAAAGAGGATGCGGAGAGCATCGTGAGAGGATTCGAACTGGGAGCCGTGGACTACCTGACAAAACCCTTCAACGGTGCCGAACTGGTAGCCAGGGTCAAAACCCATTTGGAGCTCCATCACTCGAAAAAAGAGCTGATGGCCGCCAATAATCGCCTTAACAAAGAGATTGCCGAACGAATCAAGGTAGAAGAAGAACTTCAACGCAGCAAAGAAGAGTACCGCGACCTGAGTAACCACGACAGCCTGACCGGTTTTTATAATACCCGCTATCTATATAACGCCGTAGAAGCATTGATCACCGGAAGCCAACGCAACAGCAGACCGTTCTCTTTGATCTTTCTGGACATCGACAATTTCAAGCACGTCGTGGACACCTACGGCCACCTGAACGGCAGCCGGGCTTTGGCCGAGGTTGCCCAAACCATCAAAGATTGCCTTAAACCGCCGGCCTACGGCGTCGCCTATGGCGGTGACGAGTTTGTGGTGGTGCTGCCAGGTTTTGACCACCCCCAGGCCCTTGAAAAAGCACAAGCAATCCGTTCTGAGATGTTGGCAACAACCTACCTGCCCACTGTCAATGACGGCGTCCACCTGGAGGCCAGCTTCGGCGTGTCCACCTATCCCGATGATGCCACAGATATCAAGACCTTGCTCGCCAAGGCGGATCAGGCCATGTTCCAAGTCAAAACCGACGGGAAAAACGCAGTGGGCGGCACCGACCGCAGCCATCTCCAATAGCAAAGTCCCTATCCTACCCGCATTTGGTAAACCCGCAGAAGTGGCACTTCTGGCAGCCCTCTTCGAAACTGATGGTCTGGCCACACTCGGGGCAGGTGGCGCCAATGAGGCTGTTGCCGGGTCCCGTTTTTTCCTTCTCTTTGAGGTAACGATTTTCCAGTACGTGGCCGATGGCGTCGGGAATGGAGAGTACCAGGCCGCCGTTTTGGAAGATGGGGTGTTCTCCGCCGATGCCTTTGAGTTGATTGACGATATCTTTAGCCTGGACACCGCTGCGCAGAGCCAGAGAGACCAGCCGGCCGATGGCTTCCGTTTTGGCGGTGGTGGAACGACCCGATTTGCCAATGGTGGCGAAGACTTCAAAGGGTTTTCCGTTGAGCTCCGTGACAGTGACATAGAGGCGCCCCAAACCGGTCTTGACGCGGGTCGTAAACCCTTCGAGGGTTTCCGGCCGGCTGAGCGTAGCGCCCAACATGGGTTCAACGGTGCCGGAGCTTGGGCTGGTGGACAGTACTTGATTGTCTTTGCTGCCGTCGCGGTAGATGGTCACCCCCTTGCAATCGAGCTCATGGGCCAAATCGTAAATTTTCCGCACATCCGCCACCGTGGCGTCGTGGGGCAGGTTCACGGTTTTGGAGACGGCGTTATCGGTGCATTTTTGAAATGCGGCCTGCATCCGGATGTGCCACTCGGGAGAGACGTCATGTGCAGTGACAAATACTCTTTTCACATCTTCGGGGATTGCTTCGATACCGGCAATGCTGCCGGTTTCGGCAATGGCCGCCATTAATTCAGGGGAGTAAAAACCGCGTTGCCTGGCCACCTCTTCAAAAATGGGATTGACTTCGGTGAGTTTGTCATTATCCATGACGTTGCGCACAAAACTCAGGGCAAACAGGGGTTCGATGCCGCTGGAGCAGTTGGCGATGATGCTCAGGGTCCCGGTGGGGGCGATGGTGGTCAGTGTGGCGTTGCGCGGCGGCTGTGCCTCATTTTTAAAAAGGCTCTCTTTATGATTCAAAAAGGCGCCCCGCTGCCGGGCCAACTCACGGGATGCCGCTTGTGCCTCTTTTTGAACAAACGCCATGACCTTTTCGGCCAAAGCAAGGGCCTCTTCACTGTTGTAAGGAATTGCCAGATGAAAGAGCATATCGGCAAAACCCATGACACCTAATCCCACTTTCCGGTTGCCCTTGACCATGGCGTCGATGGCAGGCAGGGGATAGCGGGACATATCAATGGTGTTGTCGAGAAAATGTACCGATGACCAGACCACATCCTTTAACGCGTCATAGTCCAACTCCTTGGCAGCGCCCTCACCAACAATGCATTTGACCAGGTTGATGGATCCCAGATTACAGGCCTCCATGGGCAGCAGGGGTTGCTCGCCGCATGGGTTGGTGCTTTCAATACGACCGATTTCGGGGGTGGGGTTGTCGCGGTTCATGCGATCGAGAAATACGATACCCGGGTCACCGTTTTCCCAGGCCTGCTGTACCAGAGCGTTGTAGACCTCTCCGGCGTCGAGGGAACCGATGACGTTTCCGTCCCTGGGATCGATGAGATCATAGGATTCTCCTTTTTCAACGGCTTGCATGAAATCGTCGGTAAGCCCTACGGATATATTGAAATTGTTCAGTTCATTATTGCTGCTTTTGCAATAGATGAACTCCAGGATGTCCGGATGATCCACCTGCAAGATGGCCATGTTGGCCCCGCGCCGGGTACCGCCTTGTTTGACCTGCTCGGTGGCGGTGTTGAAGATCTTCATAAATGAGACCGGCCCCGAGGCCACACCGCCGGTGGTGCCCACCATGGAGTTGGTAGGGCGCAGGCGAGAGAAGGAGAATCCGGTGCCGCCGCCGGACTTATGAATGATGGCGGCATTTTTGAGAGTCTCGAAGATACCCTCCATGGAGTCTTCCACGGGCAGGACAAAACAGGCGGCCAACTGTCCAAGGCTGCGGCCGGCATTCATCAGGGTGGGTGAATTCGGCAAAAACTTCAGATCGGTCATCAGGTTGTAAAACTTCTCTTCCACCGCCTGGATATCGGCATCCGGATTGTGGTTTGTTTCGGCTTGGGCGATGTGGCGGGCGACGCGCCGAAACATCTGGGCGGGAAGCTCGCAGGGCTTTCCGTTGTTATCTTTGCGCAGGTAGCGGCGCTCCAGCACGGTTTTGGCGTTGTCCGACAGCTTTATCCCGTTGCGGATGAACAGGGTCTTGTCCAGCGGTACGTTGCTGACTCCGGGCAGGCCATATTGTTCCAGGGTGTCGTTGATCACGGCATCGATCAAGGGCGGTGTAATCCTGGAAATCTTCAGCTCATCGATGGCTTCGCGTACAAAACGGCTGATCGATTGCGCCTTCCGGTCGTCCATGGGTTGCTGTGTCATTATGGCCTTGGAGAGACGATCGTCGTCCAAGTTATAGTCGTTCAGATCGATTTCGCCTTCATTGGTCTCTATGATTTTGCCTTTTTGCCTCACTTGCCCTACTCCTATCGCCTATACGGTTCAATTTTGATGATATCATCCGGCATGGAAACCGGTATCTGACACTGCCCCATCTCCTCCAAAGGCAGCTATCTGACTTGTGTTCAGTCGCCAGATTTTTGCTTATGAGGTTATCCGGTGAAATGGGGTATGATCGAGCTCCAAACTATATAAAATGTTTGGCACACTACATATGGTATGTCAATAGCAATTATTATCAATATGTGGAAAAATCAGATTGACACATCCCATCATTTTTGGTACTCGTCGATCTCACCATCAATGAGCTTCATGACCAAAGCCCCTACCGCCTTTGGGGACCACTGATCCACCAATAATTAAATTTAGATTCCTTAACCCAGGAAGGAGACAGAGCGTTGTTCGAGCAAATTAAAAAGCGGGACGGCCGTATTGTTGAGTTTGATTCTTCTAAAATTACCTGCGCCATTGCCAAGGCAGGCCGGGCCACAGGCGAATTCAGCGACCGGGAGGCCCGCAAGATGACCTTGCGCGTCCTGACCCTGGCCCATGAGATGCGTTTGGGGCCCGAACCGGAAGTTGAAGAGGTCCAGGACATTGTGGAGCATGTTTTGCTCGATTCCCCCTACCCCACCACCGCGAAGGCGTATATCATCTACCGCGAACAGCATGCTCAGATTCGCCACATTACCACCAAGGCCAATGTCGACCTTGTGGATCATTACATCAACCGGTTGGACTGGAAGGTTAAAGAAAACAGTAACATGTGCTACTCCCTGCAGGGACTCAACAACTATATCTCTTCGGATATAACTTCGGAATACTGGCTCAACAAGATCTATCCGCCCCAAATCCGCCGGGCGCATAAATCCGGCGACCTCCATATCCATGACCTGAGCCTGCTCTCCATCTATTGTGTGGGCTGGGACCTGAAAGATCTGCTGAAACACGGGTTTAAGGGCGTTGAGGGCAAAGTGGAAAGCGCTCCACCAAAGCATCTGAGGTCAGCTCTGGGGCAAATCGTCAATTTCTTTTATACATTACAAGGAGAAGCGGCCGGAGCGCAGGCCCTGTCCAACTTCGACACTTTGCTGGCCCCTTTTGTGCGCCGGGACAAACTGACCTACAAACGGGTCAAGCAGGCGCTGCAGGAGTTTATCTTCAATATCAACATTCCCACCCGGGTGGGTTTTCAGACGCCGTTCACCAATATCACCATGGATCTCTATGTGCCGTCGACCCTCAAAGACCACCCGGTGATCCTGGCAGGACAAGAGCAGCAAGAGACCTATGGGGATTTTCAACCCGAGATGGACTTGATCAACAGGGCCTTTGCGGAAGTGATGATGGAGGGCGATGCCAAAGGCCGCGTCTTTACCTTCCCGATCCCGACCTATAATATTACGGCGGATTTCGATTGGGACAATCCCAATCTGGAGCCGGTTTGGAAAATGACGGCCAAATACGGCATCCCGTACTTTTCCAACTTTGTCAATTCCGACATGTCCCCTGAAGATGCCCGCTCTATGTGCTGCCGCCTGCGCTTGGACAACCGCGAACTGATGAAGCGTGGAGGCGGCCTATTTGGCGCCAATCCACTGACCGGCTCCATCGGTGTGGTGACCATCAACCTGCCCCGCATCGGCTATCTGGCCAGCAACCAAAATGAGTTCTTCGACCTTCTGGACCAGCGCGTCAAACTGGCTGTGGAGAGCCTGACCATTAAACGCAAAGTTCTTGAAAAATTCACGGAAAACAACCTTTACCCCTATTCGCGCTTCTACCTTCGTGAGATCAAACAGAACTTCGGGACCTACTGGAAAAACCACTTCTCCACAATCGGCATCATCGGAATGAATGAGGCGTGCCTCAATTTCATTCATAAAACCATCGGTACGGTAGAGGGCCAGGCTTTCGCCCTGAAGGTGATGGATCATCTGCGCGAAAAATTGTCTGAGGTACAGGACGAAAGCGGTGATATTTTCAACCTGGAAGCCACCCCGGCTGAGGGGACTTCATTTCGACTGGCCAAGCTGGACAAACAAAAGCATACCGACATTCAATGTTCCAATGAGAATGAATTCCGAAATGGTGCGGCACCGTTTTATACCAATTCGACCCACCTGCCCGTCAACTATACGGACGATCTGTATGAGACGTTGCAGCTTCAAGACAAGCTTCAATCCAAGTACACCGGCGGGACCGTTCTGCACATCTTTCTAGGCG
>JASFKE010000234.1:0-6406 GCA_050118795.1 Desulfobacteraceae bacterium
CCGAACATCGGTGCGTTCGAGTACAACAACGGTGCTGGGGATTGAGGCAGGGATGGCATCACCATATTGCCTTGGGAACTTTTTTTAGAAAAACTGTTCAGCGGAAAAATCATCTGAGATCTTTTGGGACCACTGCGAGAATCAGGAGCATCCCAAAACAGCCTGTGCTAATTGGTTACAGCTTTGGCACACACTGTTACCTTTTTTACACTGACCGGTTGAAATACGCTTTAGGGAAACGATGCCGTTCTTTCTTGTTTTGTCCTTGGCAGCATACGTTTAGCAACACCAACCGGTAAGATCTATCAGTCTGGTGCGTTTTTTGCTTATCGTCTTAGACGATGACGCATCCTCCCCCGTATTTTTCCGCTTATCTCCATCAAATCTGCACAACTATTGGATACCAAGGAAGGAAGAAACGTGAGACGCTCTTCAATCAACAAAAGGCCGCATATTCGGTTTACTGTCACTTTATTGGTTATTGCCACTATGGTTGGATGTGGATTTGTTACCAGCGCCCCCTGGATCAGGAGTGCAAGCAATGATGATGAACCCAATATCGAAGCCATTACAATGGGTGGTGGCGGAAATGATATTTTGGCGCCTGCAATCGCATTCGATCCTTATGACTGCAGAACCCGGCGGTATGCGTCGGGGGAGCTTTCACAGAGCTGCAAAGACTTTATCAATGATCTTTATGTGGATGTTGTAAACCAGTTAAATGACATGGCCGCTGATGGTGTTGAAAATGTAAATATAATTTATCAGGGGAGTTACCATACAAAAAATAGATGGCTGGAGCAGCTTGACAGTTTAGAAGAGGCCATCGATTATGGCGATATGATGCTGTCCAAGGCATGTCAGAATTCAACAGTAGACTGTATGTTCATTGACCCCCCGGTCCGCTATCAGTGATCAAGTAAAGGGGTGCATTTATTTCTCTCCTGCGCCCTTAAACACCATTGAAAAAACAGGGCCTGCCGTTACCTGGTACCGGCTGATTTTCTGCCAAAGGAAATTTGCAGCTTGCGCATGCGATGGCGCAAGGTTCCGGGATTGATGCCCAAAAGCTCGGCGGCCCCCTCTTTTCCCTCCACTCTGCCGTTTGCCACCTTCAGCACCCGGCGGATGTGAGCAGCCGTCATCTGGTCCAGATTGTAAGATCCGCTGTCGGCCATCACAGGTGCGGTTGCCTCTTGCGCTTGCTGCCGCGGGCCAAAGTCCGGAAAGGAGAGCGGCCCTTGGCGCTTTAAAATAATGGCACGCTCCACTGCGTTCTCAAGTTCCCGCACATTGCCCGGCCAGTGGTGGGCCAACAGTTGATCATAGGCCTCCGGCGCCAGGGGCGGAATGGCCGCAAGTTTCAGATCCTGGGCCTTTTTATGGATAAAATGCTGGACCAGACCTGGAATGTCGCCGCGCCTTTGCCTAAGCGCCGGGATGGCAATGGGAAAGACCTGCAGCCGGAAATAGAGATCTTCACGGAATGTTCCCTCTCGGATCATGGCCTCCAAATCACGATGGGTTGCGGCAACCACCCTGATGTCGACCCCAACCGGTTCGGTGCCGCCCACCCGCTCAATCTCTTTTTCCTGCAGCACCCGCAGGAGCCTGACCTGGGCCTCGAGCGGCAGTTCGCCTATTTCATCAAGAAACAGGGTGCCCCCGGAGGCCCGTTCAAAACGCCCCCGTTTCTGACTGATGGCTCCGGTAAAGGCGCCCTTTTCATGACCGAACAGTTCACTGTCCAGCAAGGTGTCCGGAATAGCGCCGCAGTTTACCTTGATGAAAGGGCCGCTGCGCCTGGACGAGGCATTGTGAATCGCGCCGGCAATAATCTCCTTGCCGACCCCTGTTTCACCCAGCAGCAAAACCGGACTTGAAAGTGAGGCCACGCTGCGCACCTTTTCCATCACCTGCTTGAGCCCAAAATCGGCACCGATAATTTCATAACCGCTGATGCGCTGCAACTCCTCGTGCAGGTACCGGTTGTCGTCAGCCAGAAGCTCCTTGAGCTCTAACAGCTCCCGATAGCGGCGGCTGTTTGACAGGGCAATGAACAAGGGCTGTTTCAATTGTTTCAGCAGACGCAGATGTTCTTCACTGAACTTGTCCCAACCACAGGCCCACAGGACCACAGACCCTATCCAGACCTTTTCGATAATCAGCCGTACGATCAATGCGGACGATCTGCCCTTGCCCATTGCCTGGAGAAGCGGTATGGCAATGGGATGTTCATCCGCCCGGTTGAGAATAAATTCTTCCGTTTGGATGGTCTCTTCCACCCAAAGCCGTCCCTGGGGGGAGTGGATCACCTCAAGATCCACCAGGCGGCCTCCGGAGCCGTCGGCATGCGCATTGAGAGTGACGGTTTTATTGGCCGGATTAAAATAGGCCAGCGCAGCCTCCTGTGCAGGGATATACTTTTGCAGGAACTGCAGGCTGCGAAACAGGGCCTCTTCAATCCGAAGGCTGCCGCAGATCCTTGTGGTCGCCTCCCAGAAAAAATCCCGGTCGTGGAGTCTCAATTCACTGCGATGCTTCAGGGTGTTGGACATCGCAATGGCAAAGGGTTCACTGAGCATAGAGAGCTGGTCGGCATGTTTCCGGGAAAAAGAGGCGTTGCCTTCAGATCCCAGGACCAGGCTGCCCAGGGTCCCTCCTCCGGACGTTAAGGTCAAGACGATGAGCGACGTTGCCTCGACCTTATGAAACAGAAGCATCTCCCAAGAGACCTTGTCCGCCTTTGGATCTTCGATGAGGTAGACCCTCTGCAACCCCTTTCGATACTCGTGTTTGATCTGCTCCTGGGCCTCGGTAGAGAGCGGTGTGAGCAGGTCGACCCCCCTGCCGCCCATTTCATCGGCAATGGCAATGATGCGTATGGTGTCCAGATCTTTATCGTAGTGCTCCAGGGTCATCCAGCTGACCGGCATTTGCTGTTTTAAAAACTGCAAGGATGAAAAGAGCGACTTTTCAATCTCCAGACTGGAGCAGATCCGCAGCGTGGCCTCGCGGAAAAAATCGTTGTCATTCATCTCCATAAAAAATCCTCCCTTGCAGCCTGACGACGCTCCATCCGGAAACAGCCCATTTCCCGATGGCGGCGTCAGCCATCCGCCATTAGCATTTATGGATGGGCATCAACTATCATATTTATCAGCTCAACACGACACTGACAAATACCACAGTTATTTCTATCATATTTTATAGATTATTGGCCAGTCTATTCCTTCCCATATGCCCGGGAAAATATAACCACCTAAAATATAACGATAAATACAATAAACAGGTTGCTGGCACATAAGTTGCGGTAGGCATCCGCGAGGTGAACAAAGAGTGACTAAATTGGAGACAGCCCATGAAATGGATGGAATTTATCAAGATACAGACAGCATCACCAGACATTGCGGCAAAGATACCGACGCTGATAGAGCAGTACAAAGCGTGCCAAGGCCTGCTGGAAATCAAAGTGTTTCGCCATGCCTCGGTCGACGACTGTTCGCTGTGTTTGTGCTGGGATACCGACTCACCGGAACCCTGGGGCAGCAGCGTCGGGTTTATGCTTTGCGACACCTTGAAACAATACGGATTGGTCGACCATACGGTATGGATCGAAAACGGAAACCTTGAGGAGAAGGCATCATGAGAACAGATCAAAAACCACCGATCCGCCAGAAAGCGAGGCTGTTCCGTGCCATTGGAACCAAATTGCCGCTGCTTGTTCTTTTAGGCCTGGTCGCAGCCATCATCGGGCTGTCCGGAACCATCAAGGCGGAAAAGGTACGCATGACCCAAGAGAAGCAGCAGACCTTGGCCCAGCAGCGGCCGCCAGCCAATGTGGTGCTGCTGGAGGTTGCGCCCGGCACCATGCAGGACCGCATCAACCTGCCCGGCGTCATCGAACCGTGGGAAAAACTGACCCTGTTGTCCAAAGTGCACGGCACCGTGATCGAAACCGCGGTCCAAGAGGGCGACAAGGTCACCAGGGGAGAGGTGATCGCCCGCCTCGATCCGGCCGACTTTCAAATTGCCCTGGACTCAGCACGGGCCGTCTATGAACTGGCTGTGGCGGACCAGCAGCGACTTGCCACCCTGTTTGAGCAAGACATTATCCCCCGGGCCCAGATTGAGAAAATCAATGCCCACGTCAAGACCAGCAAGGCAGCCCTGGAAAACGCACAGCTCATGCTCTCCCGATGCACCATAACGGCGCCCATTTCCGGTGTCATTCAACGGCTGGATGCCATCGAAGGCCTGCTGCTCAATGTCTCCGACCCGGTGGCTGAAATCCTGCAGATCGATCGGGTCAAGGCCGTGGTGGGCATTCCCGAATCCGACGTTGCACTGGTGCGCGACATCGAAGATGTAACAGTGACGGTGCAGGCCCTGGATGATAAGCAGATCATCGGCCGCAGCCACTATCTGGCCAGCTCTCCTGAAAACGGCGCCAGACTCTACCGGCTGGAGCTGGCCGTTGACAATGGCGACAATCAAATCTTGCCGGGCATGTTTTTCAGGGCGCAGATCGTTAAAAAAGTCCACCAGGACGCAATGGCCGTGCCCATTTATGCGGTCATCAAGCGCCGGGACAAACAATTCGTCTATGTGGAGAAAAACGGTGTGGCTCACCAACTGCCGGTGGAACTGGGCATTATCGAAGATTGGCGGGTCCAGGTGACCAGCGGCCTCTTACCGGGCAGCCGGGTTGTGGTGGAGGGTCATCGGGATATCGACCAGGGCCGGAAACTCAACATCGTGCGGGTGCTCTCCGACCCCCGGGAGGCTTCATTATGATCCTGTCAGATACGGCCGTCAAAAAATCGGTCACCGTCGTGGTTCTTGCCGTGATTGTCATGGTTTTCGGGGTTTACAGCTATATGGTGCTGCCCCGGGAAAACGAGCCGGACATCACCATCCCTTACGTCTTTGTCTCAACGAGCTATCGGGGCGTGTCGCCCACGGACATCGAGACAGGGATCACCATCGAAATCGAGAAAAAACTCAAAGGCCTGGAGGGCGTCAAGAAAATCCACTCCGTCAGTTCCGAGGGGCTCTCTTCCATCAACATTGAGTTTGTCACCGGTACCGACATCGACAAGGCCCTGCAGGACGTCAAGGATAAGGTGGACGAGGCCAAAGGCGAACTGCCGGCGGACCTTGAAAATGATCCGGCCGTTTTTGAAGTGAATCTTTCGGAAATGCCCATTGCGGTTTATTCGCTTTCAGGCACCTGCGGGCTCCCCTGCCTGAAGGATATCGCCGAAGATCTCAAGGATGATATCGAGGGCATTGCCGGTGTCCTGGAGGTGGAGGTCACCGGTGGTCTCGAGCGCGAAATCCGTGTCGAGGTGATCCCGGACAAACTGGCCTACTACGGTCTGTCCATCGCCTCGTTTCAGAGCATTCTGATGAGTGAAAACCGCAACACATCGGGGGGCGCCATCCGCATGGGAGACGGCCGCTTTCAGCTGCGGGTGCCGGGTGAGTTCCAAAGCCCGGATGAAATCTACGGTCTGGTCATGGGCACCCATAGCGGTCAGCCGGTCTATTTGAAAGACGTGGCCATGGTGATTGACGGCTTCAAGGAAGAGACAAGCCGCTCCCGCCTGGACGGAAGATCCGCGGTCAGCGTGGCGGTTAAAAAACGTTCCGGCGAAAACATCATCGCCATCAGCGAACAGGTTGACCAGCTGATCAAACAACTACAGCCGAGCTGGCCCAACCATACCCAAATCGTCAAGGTCGTCGACACATCCAGTGACATCAAGGAGATGGTGGCTGATCTTGAAAACAACATCCTCACCGGCCTGCTTTTGGTGCTGGTGGTGATCTTCTTTGCCATGGGGCTGCGCAATGCCGTACTTGTCAGTATGGCGATTCCGTTATCCATGCTGCTTTCATTCACTGTGCTTCATCTGCTCGGCATCACGCTGAACGTCGTGGTCCTGTTCAGCCTCACCCTGGGCCTGGGCATGCTGGTGGACAATGCCATTGTGATTATCGAAAACATCTATCGCTACATGGAGCAGGGGGTCTTGCGCACGGATGCCGCCATGCGCGCCACCTCCGAAGTGGCGTACCCGGTGATCGGCTCGACACTCACCACCCTGGCCGCCTTTTCCCCCATGCTCTTTTGGCCCGGTATCATGGGTGAGTTCATGAGCTATCTTCCGCTCACCTTGATCGTCACCCTGACATCGAGCCTTTTTGTGGCCATGGTCATCAACCCGGCCCTGGCCTCCATGTTCATGAAGGTCAAGGGGCGGGCCGGTGAGCACGAAACCGGCGTATCCGCGGAAGAGATCGCGACCGGCGGTGAAAAGCCCATTGAGATCAAAGGCCGGCTGCTGCAGGGCTATGCCAGGGCGCTCCAATTCGCCCTGGCCAGACCGATCACCATTCT
>JASFKE010000235.1:0-6373 GCA_050118795.1 Desulfobacteraceae bacterium
ATCTTGTATTCCATCAGTTTTCATACTAAGCTGTTTATTTACATACTCTCCGATTTCAAAAGATGTAACCCTATCTAATATAAATTTCCCCATATATGTAATGGTATTCGGTGGCACTTTGCATATCGATTTTCTTACCATTGCCTCAGGAAAATATAATAGGAATTTATTGCCAGATGTTCGACCGGTGCCGACTGCACCAACGGCAGCATAAATTCCAGGTTCAATGTCCATTAAAAACGAATCTACTGCATCAAACTGTAAAGATGCCTTTAAAGACTCATCGACATAATTCGATACCAATAGATCCGATTTTTTCAACGAATCTTCCATGCTTTCCAGCCTAATAAAAAAGACATTGTCAATTCTGATATTCTCTTGTCCAAAGGATCTCGGACCCAGCCGAAATGAGATACAGTCAACATGAACGCTTATCGCGACAGCTGAAGCATTCTCATTGGTCATTTTTGGAGGTGGGGCTGTGGCGCAACCAAACAAAGACGAACTGATAAACAACAGCATACTGTAATACACTAAAAACATAGGGCGCATACTATATCCTTTTTTTTGGGTTCAAATGATCCATGGATATCAACGTTATGGCAATAACCATTATGAGATATATCCATTGGACTTTCCGACTTACAGTGATCGCGAAATATACCTGTGGTGCAAGATTTCGAATATTTCATTGGGCAACTTTGCCATGAAACATGGTGTATGTAAAAAAACCATAGTAATCTGGGAAGTTTAATATGAAATCAGGTGAGTCGGGATGACAAAGACGTTTAAATTCACTGTAATCATCTTCCGACATTTCGGATTTTGGTGCTCCCCACCGCATTTCAAAAAGGGATATCAATGCTTTTCGTTTTTCATTATCAAGCGGCGCCTGTATATCCCCAACAAAGGTTTGTGCGGTATACTCTTTAATACCGGCAGCCTCAAACCAGCCCAGGGCTCTTAAAAAATGCGTCGCCGGCGGCCGGCCATTTACAAAGGGCGCAATACCGGAGCTGGTCGCGTTAAGGCGCGCCTCCAACTGTGGATATCCAGGCAGAAGCTGCTGAGCAGACCATGCGAGGATAAAAATACGGCCACCAGGCTTTACAATCCGGGAGATTTTCTTTAACAAATGAACACTATCCCCTGGTGAATATCCCACACAGTCCATGCTCCAGGCCCAATCAAAGGAATTATCGTTTTCAAAAAATGAGTTCATATCGCATTTCCTGAAAACAATTTGTGGCGACAGCGCCGCTCCATCAGCTCTTTCCTGTGCATATTTTAATAGATCCTCGGATAGATCAATTCCCACAACATTGCCGGATGTACCAACCGCTTCGGCCAACAACAATGTATTGCTTCCTATCCCGCACCCGATATCCACGCCGGCACTGCCTTTGGGCAGATTCAAGGTGCTGACGATAGTGCGAATAAGCGGCTCCCTCAGAGAATCGGAAAGATACAACCTGGTGGCGTAATTACTCAACCTGAATCCTTTCTTGTCGATTCTTCCTGTCGTATCGTATCTTTTAACCATCACGCCTTCAATAATTTCCATTGAAAACCCAAAGCCGGAAGGGTTAGTTTCAACGACGATTCAGTGCCGCATGGGATCGGCGATCCGCTGAATACCCTTGATGATCGGGACCCGTTATTATGAGTCCACTGATTGATTGATCACAGGCTTTATATCGACCACAGGCGTTCCATCAATCGCTTCTAACGGTTTCACTTTTAATCTATTCCCCGCGCGTTCCAAAACTGCGACCCGGTGCAGGCCAATTGGGTTTGGTCTATCAGGAGACCGTGTAGAAAAGACTCCCGTCACAGGTATGCTCTTATCCCCACGGGGATGTAACTTCAATATATCACGATGCGCCTTGTGAAACCATGTAATCAAGATGATTTCACTATCCACGGCGATACCTTCAAGGCCCTGTGCAACCGTAGAATTCACTTCGATCCATGCTTCGGGTGCACCTTCGCTTCCCTGGCGAGGTGCTGCCTCGCGACTGGCCAGTTCGGAGCGTATGGCCCCAATCGGCTTGATCTCATAAACGGTTTCGATCATATCTCGTCCTTTCTGCGTAACTGGAAGGTGTTAGCTTTTACGGCGAGATCTCTACGGCTGCAAGCATCCCTTTATGTTCAGGCTTCTACCTTTGTTTTAAACCAGCTAGTCTTTTCAGTAAAATATCTTCAACATTTCGTCTTGAATCTAAGACGGATAACACATATATATGTTTCGCTGATATTCTATAAACTATGCGCCAAGGTGGGATAACCAGTTCTCGATATGTTAATATTCCTTGATTTTGCAATTCTGGTACGATCCGACCACGTTCAGGAGATGTATATAGACTTGAAGCACTTTGCCTGATTTCAGTAAATATATTTAATGCATTACCAGGGCTGTCGATAGCTATATATTCGATTATTTCTTTTAAATCACTCTCAGCGACACCAGCCCATACGATTTGATATGTTTGGCTCATTTGAGCTTTTCTCGCAGGGAAGCGTCTATATCCTTAAACACATCCTCCTGACTTCTAACTCTTCCATCTCTTATATCAGCTTCTCCTTGTGAAATCAGTTTTAAGATTCCAATCGCATTTCGCATATCTTCATAGCTCTTGGGATCTTGCAGGACAGCTCTAGGTTCACCATTTTGTGTAATTATCACAGGCCGGTGAGTTTCATTTATTTGATTCAACAAATCTGCTGCCCTGGATTTTAAATAGGTAACTGGCTTTATATCATTTGTTATATTCATTTTTCCCTCCAGACCTAATATAATACTAAATTCGGACCGCCTGTCAAGTTTTCATATGGCCGACGCCGGCTCCCACATGTGAGGGCCGCTTTATGGCCCAAATATAGTGCAGAGCAAAAGAGATTAAACGGAATCCTTTTGAAGGAATCGGTTTAGGTGACCGGTTTTCGGCCCACTGCGAACTTACGGCCTACCGCAGCACATCCAAAGCCGAAAATCCGGTAAACCTGTTTGTCATGTCCCGTCACGAAGAACTTGATATCGCAGACGGAGCGCATTTTCATTTAGGGGGCGAGAGTCTAATAGCTTCAGCCGAGTCAGGCCCAAGACATCCCCGAATACGGGTATGCCTACACCGAACGCTACAGGTTGAAGGTCAATGACTATGTAGTCAATAAGTTTCTCGCGCATGAAAGAATGAGCAACAGCGCGGCCGCCCCCGATTATCGCCTCATCAACACCTGTACCCCTAAGAATCTCTAACGCCTCTGAGGGCGATTTGGCATGCTGCCATCCGGAATCGGCCAGATCGATCTCTCGAGAAGACAGTACGATCTTATGTCTCGGATTTAGTACTGATGCCATCTCGTCATTTTTCAATTGTTCGAAGGAACTTCGCCCTGCAATAACGTTGTCAGCGTCGTTTACCAACGAACACCAGTCTTGCCAAGCACCTTCCGGGAAAAGAGGTATGCCCTCCTTGTCCGCAATCAATCCATCAATTGAAACTGAGAGAAAAAGTGTTGTTTTCATAAGACCCTCCAATGGACATAACCATTATTCACGAGCAAAAACGCTTGATATTGCTGAGCAAAAACCGAGCCCTTCGCTATGATTATGGCTATAATATAAACAGGTTACTATTATTCATTTAATTCTATAAAGTTCAGGGCTTTATTCAACAGTATATTAAATTCATCGGGTTTTTCCAGCATTGGAAAGTGACCTGTTTTCTCAATATAAAACAGTTGATAGTTTTTTATATGCTTTCTATTTTCTTCAGGTACTGTCGGCCATAATCTGGCATTTATTGAAACCACGGGAATAGTGATATCTTTGAATACTATGGCGGCTTCTCCGGTGGCATATTGGCCCACATAATTACGAAAAGCACTCAAAGCAATTTCCTTTGGTGCAGAAGATATATCTTCTTTTACCCAATTCACCAATTGTTGATCACTGCCTTCCGGAAACATCGGTGAAACAAAATTCTGTGCAGCACGTCTAAAATCAGCTTCAAAAGGTTTGGTCATTTCGTCAATTACACTTTGGGGCGTATGCTCTCCAACATTTTGCAAGGTATCAACGCCTACAATACCAACCACTTTTTCCGGTATTAACCTGGCCGCTTCAGCAATTACACCGCCTCCCATTGAATGCCCAATCAAAATTGCTCTATGAATGTTTTCTTTCTCAATAATTGCTTTCACATCGTTGGCGAAGGACAACATTGAAAACTCAGATCTGTCTGATGAAGAATGCCCATGACCAGCCAAATCGACTGTGATTACTTGATAATCTTTTGCAAAAACAGGAACTTGTTTTTGCCAGTAACGCCCGTCGCAACTCCAGCCATGAATAAAAATCAGCGAAGTTTCACCTTTGCCGACCACATCATAGGCGATACGCTCGGAATCAAAAGACAATGCAACATCATGCCTGATAAAAAGATCGTTGCACGCACATCCTGATAATAGAAGGAGAGGTATTAATATATAAAACACCTGTTTTTTCATGGTTGTTCCTTTTCAAGCTTTAACGGGTTGATGTTTGCCGAGATAAATATGCCAACTTTTGTCGGACATCCACTTGAAAAGTGCCATGCTTAGCACCAATATGCATAACGCCGGTATTTTATACACCGTTTTACCTCCATTTTTATATCGACGCAAGTCAATGTTAAGGATGAGGACTTTTATTCATTAAATAGATACCTGCACAGGCGCAAGCGCCTCCAATCAAGAGCGATACTGTGAGTTGCTCGCCGAGCAAGAGAATGCCCAGCACAATCCCACTCACCGGGACAATGTTAATGAACATGCCGGATTTCATGGGGCCGATGTGTTGGATGCCTTGATAAAACCAGAGGAATCCTAATACCGTTCCGAACAGGCCCAAATAGATAAGCCCTATCCATTGCACAAAAGAGTATGAAAGACATTTACGAAAAGCACCGTGAGCAAGTGCCGGGAAGAATAGAATGAACGTCCCGATCAACACGGAATATGTGACGGAAGCAAGGGGAGAAAGTGCGGTCATAACGGCTTTTCCAAGCAGAGAATATGTGACCCAACTGGCGACACATCCAAGTATATACAGTTCGCCTGCGCCGACTTGCCCATGAAAAACCTCATTGAGATGCCCTTGAGTAATGACGATACACGCGCCGCAAACCGACAGGCAGACTGCGAAAGTTTTAGTGAATGTCAAACGTTCTTTAAAGAAATAGGCCGAAAGGAGGGCAATGAAGATCGGATTTTGGGCCACAATTACTGAGGCACGCCCAGCTTCGATCAATTCCAGCCCTTTGAAGAAAAAAATATTATAGCATGCGATCCCGCTCAATCCGAGCAGAATCAGTGGGATATACTGATGTTTTCGGGGCGTGGGAAGTCTCTCCTCGACATTTCGGGTCAAAACCAACAAACAGATTGAGGCAATCGCAAAACGCCAAAATGCGGCAGAATATGGATCGATGCCCTGGGAGACGACTCGTCCGGCAATAAAAGTCCCTCCCCATAAAATGGCTGCACCAACGAGCTTAAGATATGTGAGGGCCAACGGTGGTCTTTTTATCTCTTCTGTCTCCATTCTTTTGCTTGCACCATAGATGGCCAACGTTCTGCATGACCGGACGGGAAAACAAATTAGGCCTATGCTAATGGGATGTTTTTTTATGCCTGCTAAAAAAGTAAAATTGCTTTAACGCCTTGTTCACTTGAGAGGCAAATATACATCTGTTATCGCCTCGCTTTTCTTCACATTGGGGCCGACATTTACATAATGAAAGATAAGCGGAAAGTCTGACTGCATCTCACCGCTCTTCGGCAGCCATTGCTCAATGAGGTACTTTACCGCCTGATTGTTCGCGCGTGATCCAACATCACGAGCGAGGGCACACTTCATGCTTGGAATTATCTTTTCAAAGATTCCATCTTCATTTTTGGCAACATCTCCCTCAAACGAAAGACAGAAATCTACACGGTATTTCGAAGGCTCGATTTTCCGCGGATGTGTATAATGGAGCCCATAGCTTCGATATTTCGATTGATTGTGCAGACGATTTTGGATTTTCCAATCAACAAGATTTCGAGCTGTAATATATTCTTGCTCTGGAGATCCAAGATGAGTTATCGCTGCGACTTTCGTTTCCGGAAAAGTAACAATCTTTACCTTCATTACAACCTCGTATTCTTTGCGCCCCAACGACAAGCGGTGGGGCGGCATGACCCTCGATGTCCCAACCAGCGTTAGGTTAAGGGCTGTCGAACCGCGCAAAAATAACTTCACATTTTCAAGGGCCGATGCATCCCGCCTGGCTGCGTTGCGAAAGCTCGAAATATCTTGATATGCCGTCGCTTTCGCGCCTTGCCA
>JASFKE010000236.1:0-6348 GCA_050118795.1 Desulfobacteraceae bacterium
GCGGCCGGACGGTGGAAGTGGTCAAAAAGATACTCAAGAAAGAGAACATCAAGATTGTTTATTCGGAAACCGGCGGATTTTTCACATGCAGCGTAAATCTGAACATGACTTCCGGTCAGGTCGACATCGAACCTGCCGGACAAAACAAACTCTGTACAGATGAACAAGTGCGCACGGCCACGATGGAAGAGATCAAAGCCTCAATGAAATTGCTCAAACCCATCCCCCAAGTCGCTCTGAAAGTGATGCGCCTGCTCGATGAGAACAAGTACGATATCGATCCCATTGCCAATGAAATCCGCAAAGACCAAGTCATCACCGGTCGCATGCTGCAACTGGCCAATTCGGCAATGTTCGCAGCCAAAAAGCAGATCACATCCCTGGATCACGCCATCGTTTTTCTGGGCCAGGACATGTTGGTGAAACTGGTATTGTCAGCTGCCGTTAGAGGGTACTACGAGCAATCGATGATGGGATATGCACTGTGTAAAGGGGGCATCTATTACCACGCCCTGGGCTGTGCCCAGGTGGCTGAAATGCTGGCCCTTAAAACCCAGCGCGAGGCACCGGCCAAAGCATACACCGCAGGCTTGCTGCATGACATCGGCAAGGTGGTATTGGATCAATATGTGGCATCCGCCTATCCCCTTTTTTATCGGGATATCCTGGAAGAAGGCGACAACATGCTGTCCATTGAACGCAACCGCCTGGGAATGGATCACACACAGGTGGGAAGCCTTCTCGCCCAACAATGGTCCTTTCCGCAAGCTTTGGAAGATGTGATACGCCACCACCATCACCCTCATAGGGCCTCTAACTATGCAGATCTTTCTGCCATCGTCTATCTGGCCGATCTATTAATGTCCCGTTTTCATACCGGTCTTGAAATCGAACGACTGGAAACCGAATCCCTCGGACGTTACCTGGATGCATTAGGGCTCAGCCATCAAGCGTTTGGTGAACTGGTGGATTCCATCCCTTTGACTGTTTTCTTAACTACGGATTAGACGCCGGCGGAAAATGCACCAACAACCTGACAAAAAGTGATTCACAATGGAAATCAGCGCCCCACAACAAAAATTACTTCGGAAGCTGCCCAGCGTAGATCGTTTATTGGCCAAAGCCAATGATCATCCACAGTGCCATCGAATTCCAAAATCAGTGCTCTTGAAGGCTGTTCGCCAGACCCTGGACGCCCAGCGCAAGAAAATTTTTTCATCCGGCGATGGCGTTAGCACCGCTGTTGTGTCGGTCGATCATCTGTTTGAAGAGGTGATAGCGCTGGCTTGCGCGTTGCAGACCTCCAATCTTATACCCGTTATCAACGCAACCGGCGTGGTCATTCACACCAACCTGGGCCGATCGCGGCTGGCCAATGAAGCCTTGGAGCAGGTGGTCACCATAGCCGGGCGTTACTCCAACCTGGAGTTCAATCTGGCCGCCGGCCGGCGGGGCTCCCGCTACGTCGCAGTGGAAGATCTGCTGTGCGAACTCACCGGGGCCGAGGCTGCCATGGTGGTCAACAACAATGCCGGCGCGGTGCTGCTTTGCCTGGATACC
Organism: Desulfobacteraceae bacterium; assembly: GCA_050118795.1. GTDB lineage: Bacteria > Desulfobacterota > Desulfobacteria > Desulfobacterales > Desulfosarcinaceae > JARRKU01. Next base: position 1,561 of record JASFKE010000236.1, read on the forward strand.
CTGGCCAATGGGAAAGAGGTTATTATCTCCAGGGGGGAGCTGGTGGAAATTGGCGGATCGTTCAGAATACCGGATATCATGGCAAAAAGCGGAGCGATTCTTAAAGAGGTCGGCACCACAAATCGTACCCACGTGCACGACTACGAAAAGGCCATCGGCTCGGATACCGGTTTGCTGCTGAAAGTTCACACCAGCAATTACCACATTTTAGGATTCACCAGTGCTGTTTCGCTCAAAGAGATAGTGGCGTTGGGCGATAGGTATGACCAGCCGGTAATGGAAGACCTGGGCAGCGGCAATTTCATTGATCTGGCATCCCATGGGCTCCACAGCGAGCCTACGGTATTCGACTCTGTGGCAGCGGGCGCAGACATAATCACCTACAGCGGCGACAAGTTATTGGGTGGCCCCCAAGCGGGATTCATCGTCGGCAAACAAAAGGTCATCGACCAGGTGAAGCAAAATCCGCTCACAAGGGCCTTGCGTATTGACAAACTCACCTTGGCGGCCACGGAAGCCACCTTGCGGCTTTACCGGGACAAGCCAACAGCGATAAACCGAATTCCCACGCTCCGGATGCTGACCATCAAAAAACAGGAGGTGGAGGGACAGGCGCAGCGGTTACAACAGAAATTGGAAAATTTGAACTGCGCTCAACTTGCCATTGGACTATATGATCTGCCCTCCAAAGCCGGGGGCGGCTCGCTCCCTTTGTTGGAGTTGCCCAGTTGCTGTGTTGGGATTCAAATTCAAGGTATTTCAGCCAACACCATCGAAAACGCTTTGAGGAGCTATGATCCACCCATTATCGGAAGAATCGAGAACGATATTTTCTTAATGGATCCGAGGACCATCCAAACTGATGAGTTCGATGTTATCACTGAAGCCATTGGCAAGCTGGCAGATGGGGATCGATCTTCCTTGATTTTTCCCTGATGGTTTTATAATCTACGGTTTTTGACGAAGTCCGCTTGGGAGTATTATATATGAACAAGGCCCTCATCGGAAGCGAAGGAGTTAGCCCAGATGCCGATATTTGAATATCAATGTACGGGTTGCGGTCATCAATTCGAGAAGCTGGTGATGGGGCAAGAGGCCCCTGTCTGTCCGGATTGCAGCAGCCCCGAAGTATGTAAACTCATGTCCACCTGTGGATTTTTTACCAAAGGCGACGGTGGCCAAACGGTGCGTTCATCCTCATCCTCATCCTCTTGTGGTGGTTGTACCGCCAGCAGTTGTTCGGGGTGCGGCCAATAATGAAAAAAACCATACGCATCGGCACCCGGGGCAGCCAGTTGGCGCTGTGGCAAGCAAAATGGGTGCAAAAAGCCATCTTAAAGCAGTGGCCGGATGTTCAGGCCGAATTGGTGATGATCAAAACCACCGGGGACAAGATCTTGGATGTTCCTCTGGCCAAGGTGGGTGGCAAAGGGCTATTCGTCAAAGAGATTGAAGAGGCCCTGCTCGATGGCCGCATCGATATTGCAGTGCATAGCATGAAAGATATGCCGGCACGGCTGCCCCACGGTCTAAGTATTGGCGCCGTCCCCGCGCGTGAAAATCCATTGGATGCGCTTGTCACAGAGTCCTATCCATCCCTGCAAGATCTGCCAAAGGGCGCTCGTGTCGGCACCAGCAGCCTGCGGCGCTCCGCCCAGTTGCTTCACCAGAGACCGGACCTGTCCATTGAGCCCCTGCGCGGCAATCTGGACACACGCTTGAAAAAATTGTCCTCAACCGATCTGGACGCCATTGTCCTGGCTGCCGCCGGCTTGAGGCGGCTGGGTTTGGCGGACCGCATCACAGCGACCATCGAACCGGACATCATGCTGCCGGCGGTGGGGCAAGGGGCCCTTTGCATCGAGAACCGGACCCATGATGATACAATTTCAACCATTGTGTCGGCGCTTGATGATGCCGCCACCCATACCAACGTAGTTGCCGAACGTGCTTTCCTGCACCGGTTGGAAGGCGGATGCCAGGTTCCCATTGCGGCACATGCCACCATTGACGACAATGACCAAATGACCATCACCGGTTTGGTGGCCGAGTTGGACGGCAGCCGCATCATCAAAGAGAAAATTGAAGGTCCATGTGATCAATCCACCTCATTAGGTCTGAAATTAGCCGAAGCACTGCTCGCAAGGGGTGCGATGGCCGTTCTGGAAAGGTTAGCACTACATGGCAAGTAAACCCGGAAGCGGCATTGTATATTTGGTGGGCGCCGGCCCCGGCGATCCCGGTTTAATCACCGCCAAGGCCATACGCTGTATCGAAACCGCAGATGTATTAATCTACGATTACCTGGCGGCCAAAGCATTGTTAAGTTATGCCGGACCCGATTGCGAATGCATCTATGTGGGCAAAAAAGGTGGTGACCACACCCTGTCCCAGGATGGTATCAATCAACTTATCGCCGAAAAGGCCAAGGCCGGCAATATTGTCACCCGTCTCAAGGGCGGCGATCCATTCATTTTCGGTAGAGGTGGCGAAGAGGCGCAGATTCTGGTCAAAGCGGGCATCCCGTTTGAAGTCGTCCCGGGAGTGACATCGGCCATTGCGGGACCGGCCTATGCCGGCATCCCCCTGACCCATCGTCAGTTTACAAGCACTCTGGCCTTTGTGACCGGCCATGAAGATCCCACCAAAGATGAATCCGACATTGATTGGAGGGCTCTGGCCCGCGGTATCGGAACCCTGGTCTTTTTTATGGGCGTTAAAAATCTGCCCAATATTGTACAACGGCTATGTGCAAACGGACGCCCGGCCCAAACCCCCGTGGCGGTGGTCCGATGGGGAACCACCGCCCGACACAAAACCGTGACCGGTACCTTGGAAAACATCGTGGACAAGGTCCGGCAGGCCGGAATAAAAGCGCCCGCCTTGATCGTGGTCGGAGAGGTGGTCACATTACGTGACACCTTGCAATGGTTTGAAATCAAACCTCTTTTGGGAAAACGCATCGTAGTTACCCGGGCGCGCGCCCAGGCCAGCAATTTGCTGCATGAGCTTACGGAACTGGGCGCCGAATGTTTTGAATGCCCGACCATCAAAGTGGTTCCACCGGACAGTTGGGCGCCCCTGGACAACGCCATCGCCAATCTTAAGAAATATCAATGGCTTGTCTTTACCAGCGTAAACGGCGTCCATTTTTTCTTTGAAAGATTATTTAAACAGGGGTTTGATGCGCGCGCGCTGGGTCACCTGCGCACAGCTGCCATTGGTCCGGCCACATCCCGCGATCTGCTCCGATTTGGCATCAATACGGATATACTTCCCGAAACCTATCAGGCGGAATCCGTGGTGGAGGCGTTTGCCAAAGAGAGTGTCGATGGCCAAAAAGTTCTGCTGCCACGCGCCAAAGAAGCCAGGGCGATACTCCCACAGGAACTCAAGCGGATGGGGGCCGAAGTCGATGAGGTTACGGCCTACCAGACCGTTCAGGCCGCAGACCGGCAAGCGGATCTAATCAAAGCGCTGCAGGGCAATGATATTGATATGGTAACCTTTACCAGCTCCTCTACGGTCCGCAACTTCAAAGCCCTGCTTCCCGGTGATAATGCCCGTCAATTGATGGAGGGTGTTAAAGTGGCCTGCATTGGCCCCATCACAGCTGACACGGCCCAAGAGCTGGGTTTCAAAACAGATATCACGGCCAAGCATTTCACCATCAGTGGCTTAAAGGAAGCGATTTATAATTATTACAATGTGTAAAGGCAAATTCCGGTTTTTAAATTAGCGCCACGACAGTAACACCGATGCACCTGTTTACGATCAACTTCAACTAGTACCGCTGCTCACGTATTCATTTTGCCTGCCTGCGACAAAGAAGTCCGACGGGACCCTTTACGTTTACCATAAGGGTACGCTGACCCGGGAGCATACATGGTTGACAGTGAAAACGTACTAAATGGATATGTGGAAAAAATTCGCGAGATAGCGGATGCCATCATTACCAATATTGTGTTTATCGGACAGGTGCCCGCCCCTACCTTTCAAGAAAACGAGCGCGTGAAACTGTTTATGGAGCGTCTGTCTGAGTTTCAGGCAGATGAATGCACCATGGACTGCTACGACAACCCCATCGGCATTATTCGGGGAAATTCCCGGGACAAAGCCCCCATATTTGTCGTTGCACACATGGACACGCCGTTTTCCAAAGAGGTCGATCACAACTATACCGTCAAGCCAAACGCCATCACAGGCGCCGGGCTGACCGATAACGCTCTGGGGGTGGGGGTCCTGGTTTCATTGCCTGAGATACTGAGACACCTGAAACTCAATTTTAAATCCGATATCGTACTGGCCGGTGTGACACAATCCATCGGCAGAGGAAATCTTCGGGGAATACGGCGCTTGCTTAAAAACTGGCCCACACCTATTCGAGGCGCCATTTGTCTCGAGTCGGGTGAATTGGGGCGCCTTAATTTCTCATCAGACGGCATGATCCGTTGCGAAATCATATGTCGCGTGCCCTCCTGCAGTGGCCCCCAAAAACCCAATCCCCCCAATGCGATATTGGTGCTGAACGAAGCCATCAACCAAATCCTTATGCTGAATCAACCGCCCAAACCACGCACCCGGATCATTTTCGGCACCATTTCCGGAGGGCTCAAGCACGGACAAACACCAGATAAAGCGACATTGGGTTTGGAAATCCACAGCGACCTGGACAAACGCGTGGGAAAACTCTTTACGGACATCCGGGATATCGTAAGTGAATTGGCACACAAATTCGAAGTTGAACTCAGCCTGAAGATCATCAGCAGTGTTCGTGCGGCGCGATTG
>JASFKE010000237.1:0-6333 GCA_050118795.1 Desulfobacteraceae bacterium
GAGCACATCCACCTCCTTTTTTCGGTAATTTTTTACCGATTATAGGGCCCCAGTAACCTTACTGAATATCGGTATTTGTATGCTTATTTTTTATTGGCACCGCTATTCAATACGATGCTTCTGATTGATCAATCTGCATCACCTGGAGTGGGCCTGCCGGCAAAGAATGACCATGGTGGATTTTTTGTGTGGCGATTTTAACTGGAAGGAGCGTTTCCACCTCACACCCCAGCGGCTGTATCAAATCATCAACCCCCACGCCGTGGATATGCATCATGAATCCCAACTTTGGAACCAATCAGCCGCTTATGCCCCCTGATACCAGAGCCCTGGTGGTGGGCACCACGGCGGACTATATCCACTGGATCCGGTGCGCCTGCCCCGGTGAGGCCCTTTTTCTTACCGATCAGGCTGTGCGCCGCAACGCCGCAGAACCGCCCCCCCTGCCGTCCGAAGAAGTGTGCTGCGATCTGACCGACTACGCGTCGGCGCAAAGCGCCTTGGCGCACTACTTGAGACGCTACGGATTAACACTGGAGGGGGTCACCTGCTTTGATTGCGAATCCATGGAACTGGCCGCTGTGTTGGCACAGCATTTGGCATTGCCCTATGTGTCTGTTCATACCGTCCACAACTGCCGAGACAAATTGCGGGCCAAAAGACTGTGGCGGCAGCACCGTCTGATCACGCCGGATGCCGTGGCGGTCCGCTGCGTTGATGATGCCGTAGGCTTTTTTGAGCAGGCCGGCGGCCCTGTTGTGCTCAAACCCGTACGCGGCAGCGGCAGTGAGCTGGTGTTCAAGTGCGACGATGCCCCGACATGCGCCCGATCCTTCGACCTCATTTGCCAAGGACTGGACCGCCGTCACGGCCATCGCATGTACGCCTCTCCCTTATTGCCGGAGTCCGGCATCATGGCGGAAAAGGTGGCCGCGGGTGAAGAGTTCAGTTGCGACTTCACCATTGACAAGGGCCGGGTCGCTTTGATCCGCCTGGCGCAAAAGATCAAAACCCCCGGCCGGCCCTTCGGCACCGCTACAGGATACCTGCTCCCGACCCGGCTGCCTGAGCAGGTGGACCCAACCATCTTTGCCCTCACCCTGAAGCAAAGCGCAACAGCCTTGGGCATCGACCGCGCCGTCTGCATGCTGGACTTTATGATCCATCAGGGCCGTATCAGCCTGTTGGAGCTCGCCCCGCGCCCCGGCGGCGACTGTCTTCCCTTTTTAATCAAGCACGGCTTTGGCGTGGATATGCTCAAACTGCTCCTGGATTTTTGCCGGCGAAAACCGCCGCCCCCCGGCATACCCCTTGACGGTAAACCGCTGGTGGGATTGCGGGTGCACGCTCGCAAAGGCGGCATTCTGCAAAGGGTGGATACCCGATCTCTGGAAAGGGATGCCCGTGTTCAGGAGATCAGCCTGACCCGCGGTCGCGGCCATTGCATCACCCTGCCGCCGGCGGATTACGAGTCGTGGCTGCTGGGGCACATCGTTTTTGCACCGGACGCCTCGGCTGATGTGGCGGTTCAGTGCAACAACCTGCTGGACAAAATCGGCGTGGAGGTGGCTTGAAATGACCCCGTACAACCAGCACGCGCACCAGGCACTGACGCGCACCCTGTCCGCAAAGGTGCCGACATTGAGCGCCGATGCGCTGCAGGCCTTTGTGACCCCCTACCTGGACAGGCGCCACACCTTTCTAGATTCGGCCAAGCGCCATGAATCACCCCTCTACCTGCTGGACAAGAGCGCCCTTTCGGCCGCGGCCGTCCGGCTCAAAGCGGCTTTTGAGCATGTACTGCCGGAGGTGGGATTCTACTATGCAGTCAAAAGCAACAACCATCCGGAAGTGGCCCGTACACTGGTGGACCACGGTTTCGGCCTGGACGTCTCCAGCGGTCTGGAACTTGAGACGGCCCTGCAACTGGGAGTCCGGGACGCGATCTTCAGCGGCCCAGGCAAGACCGATGCGGAATTGGGGCTGGCCGCCCGTCACGCCGACCAAGTGACCGTGCTCCTGGACAGCCCGGGCGAGCTGCAGCGGCTTGAGGCGGCGGCTACTGCCCAAGCGGTCACCGTGCGCTGCGGGGTGCGATTGACGGTGAATCATAGCGGATTGTGGCGCAAGTTCGGCATTGCCTTGGAATCCCTGGCCGACTTCTGGGCCATGGCGAGCCGATGTCCCCATATCGAACTCATCGGCCTTCAGTTCCACACCAGTTGGAACCTGACCCCCGACAGTCAGATCGCTTTCATCCAACGGCTGGGCAAAGCCCTGACGAACATGCCCCAAGCCTTTATCGAGGATATCGATTTTATCGATATCGGCGGCGGCTACTGGCCCTGCCAGGGAGAGTGGCTGCATGCCGTGGCCACTCCGGCAGGGCGGGTTCGGGATGCCTTGGGGCTTCCGGCCGCGAACAAGCCGCCCAGGGGGCATTACTGCCTATCCGCCGAACCCATCGAGGCCTTTGCCTGTCAACTGGGTGCAGCCCTTGGGGAAAACATCTTCAACCTAAAACCCTGCCGCATCTACGTTGAGCCGGGCCGCTGGATCAGCCACGCAGCCATGCACCTGCTCATCACCGTGGTGGACAAGAAGGCCTCCGATCTGGTGATCACCGATGCCGGCACCAACGCCGTGGGCTGGGAACGCTACGAAAGCGACTACTTTCCCATATTGAACCTGTCGCGCCCGTCGCTGATAGAGCACCCCTGCCACATTCTGGGATCGCTGTGCACCCCCCATGACGTCTGGGGCTACTTCTACTTTGGCACGTCCTTGGAACCCGGGGATATCCTGATGATTCCTACCCAGGGCGCTTACACCTACAGCCTGCGGCAGAACTTCATCAAACCGCTGCCCGAGGTTGTTATCCTTTAGTAGAAAATAACTTGTTTTGTTATTCGTGTTTGGTGTGAAAAACAGCGTTTAAATAGAAAATCATTATGATCACATCCTTGAGTTTCGACATACGCCGGCAGCCGGACGCTATTACCTGTGGCCCCACCTGTCTGCACGCCCTTTACCGGTACTACGGCGACCCCATCGGCCTGGGCGATGTCATCGCACAGGTCTCCCCATGGCAGCAGGGCGGCACCCTGGCGGTCTACCTGGCCATCCACGCCCTGCGCCGGGGCTATGGCTCAACTATTCTGCCTTATAATTTGACCGTGTTCGACCCAACCTGGCGTGATATCGACTCCCGACAGATGGCGCGAAAACTCGAAGCCCAGCTGCCCCACAAAAAGGAGGAGCCCGGTTTTGAGGAGGTTACCCGGGCCTATCTGGAATACCTGGCTCTGGGCGGCCGCATCCAGTTCAGGGTGATCACCCCGGCCTTGATTCGTAAATACCTCAAAGCGGGTATTCCCATTCTCACAGGATTGAGCGCCACCTATCTCTATGACTGCCCCCGTGAACGAGAGCACAATGGCGGCTGGTTGTACGACGACGTTGGGGGCGACTCCTGCGGCCACTTCGTGGTCCTGTCCGGCTACAACAAAGAGAGCCGCCGCGTTCGGGTGGCCGACCCGCTGGTGCCCAACCCCATGGCCGACGGCCGTTACTACGAAGTGGATATCTATCGCCTGGTGTGCGCCATCATGCTGGGTATCCTCACCTATGACGGCAATCTGCTGATCATAAAAAAGAAGAAGAAAAGCTAGATGTTCCGGAAATCATCGATATCATCATAATCGAAATACTCGTCATCCTCACCATCATAGTAATCCACTGTATCGAATCGGGATATTTTGAGCGACCACACACCATCCTTTATGGCCCCCCTTCCTGTTGCTTCAACATCCTCATCGATGTGTTCCAACAGCCTTTTGCCGGTCTCATCCATCACCACATAGTAATCATCATTACCATCGTTGATAAGAATACCGGTGTCGACGTCTTCCCAATCAATTTGTTCTACATACCCTTTAATGGTCATCTCTTTTTCCATCGGCACGACTTTTTTCGCCATTTTGCCTGATCCTCATTTCACCGGATTAATGGTCACGCTTTGCGGTTTTGCCATGTTTTCGGCTTGCCTCTTGAAAATATCATCCCAACAGCCCAAATAGTTCACTGCAGGCAGGCCATCATTTTGCCTGCCTGCTTTTTTCCAATTGTCCACTATGCAGCTTTGTCTTCCGGCGGCAACATGTCAAATTCTGCATACCGGATGTATTTGTTATACTTTCCTTGGTATAGAATGAGTTCCGGGTGATCATCCAGGCTCTTAAAGTCGATTACTTTGATCCCCGCTTGTTTTGCCTTGAACGGGTCGAAAACCCTAAAATCGTATTGCGCCCTCCTTTCCGGGTAGCGGCGCACCACACATTTAAGCGCCCAGACCCAATCCGGGTCTAATTTTTCCTGAACGACCAAATACCCGCCCACCTGTTGAGGCAGATCTCTTGGTCCCGGTAATCTGGTCCTGGTAGTATCGAGGGTAACATTCTTTGATTTTGTTCGTCCCCAAAATTTCCACTGCATGTGCATTCTCCTTTATTGTATGGCCCGTGAAGTACAATGCTCTCTACGGTCACTGAAAAGCGACCATGCCCGCACCTTAACTTTCACTTCAAGTAGTGTACCACACCGACATCCGCCTGAATTTAAAGAGTATATATTTAAAGAGAATCACAAGAGGACATTCCATTTCCGATTGGTGAAAACATTATATATTGAATTTGGCCACAGAAGCCTTAATTCCAACCAAAGGATAATCCAAAAAACATTGGATTGTTATCTGTTGGCATGCTGTTTGAAGGGACTATCAGCATACCGAAATCTTTTTTGAGATCGAACAACAAATAGGAATGCGTCGGCCATGGAAAAACCAAAAAGAATTTTGGCGGCATGCGATGATTCACCCCAGGCGGCCTATGTGGCAACCTATGCTGCCTCACTGGCCTCTGTCATGGCACCCCATTTGGTCCTTGCCCGTATCATTCCCAGACGTGATGTGGAGGCCGTGCGCCAAGCCTTCGCCCATTTTCCGGACGCGCCCAAAGATCCGAATGAGGCAGTATCGGAATATGTCCGTGAAGAGAAAAAGAACGGCCACAAAGAGCTGAGCCATCTTCTGGGCCGCCGCTATCGAGGCCTGAAGGTCGAGACCGTGGTGCGGGATGGTGTGCCCCATGAGGTCCTGCTCGATCTTGTTGCCGAAAAGCAGATCGATATCATGGTGGTAGGCGCTTCAAAACACAATATCCTGTTGGACAGAATCATTGGTTCTACGGTGAGCCACCTGTTTCGCCACTGCCCGGTACCCTTGGTCAGCGCAAGACAGGCAGGTGCATTTGCAATGGCGCATCAGGTTGATAGGGCCACGTGCGGAGTCTATATACTAAACCAGCCGGAGGCGTCTTTGCTGATGGACTGTGATTTTCGTCCTTTCCAATAGATACCGTCTTTCTTGTGACAATGAATAAATTCAACGCAGAAAATGAACCACAGGTATGGAGGTAAAAAGCAGAACAGATGAAGCATCCGAACAATCATATCAGCAAGGCTGCTGAAACACCCTTGATACCGGAAATCGTAAAAGATGCCCCTGTAGAGGCTGCCCAGGATGCCCTGAGCATTGTCATTGACGCGGTTAATTCCTCGGTTGGCGGCTTGATTATCACCGATCTGGACGGAAAAATCCGTTATGTAAATACCGCCTTTTGCAAAATGTTCGAGTATTCTCCCGCCCAGATTATGGGCAAACAGGCCATGGACTTATTTGCCGGCAAAGAGATTCGCAATTTTGCGGACCTGATTACCATTATCGATATCAGCAAGGACGATACCGTTGAACTAACCGTAAAAAGCAGTGAAAATCGAAAATTCGTCGTTGAAGTGGCGGCCTCAAGTGTAACCGCCACCTCGGGCGCCGTTATCGGAAGAATGGCCTCTTTTGTCGACATCACCCGTAGCAAAGAGATAGAGGCTGAGAAAGACCACCTTATTAGTAAGTTGCATGACGCCCTCAGGCGCATTCGGACCCTGAGAGGTATCATCCCGATCTGCTCTGCCTGTAAAAAAATACGGGATGACAAAGGAATCTGGAATCAAATTGAAACCTATATCCATGATCATTCAGAAGCTGATTTCAGCCATGGCATCTGCCCTGAGTGTTCCAAAAAACTCTATCCTGAAATCCATAAATAAAATTTACTACAAGCGTAATACAAAAACAGACATGACATGTCCGCAGTTGCGACAGTTACAGGAAATACAGGTTCCTGATTAGACAAAAACAAAACAGCTTATTGAAAACCGGGCCTAATACCTGTCTTTAAAAATGAGAGAATTTAATGGGTTAACTCTATGGCCCGTAAT
>JASFKE010000238.1:0-6319 GCA_050118795.1 Desulfobacteraceae bacterium
AGCTGACCGTTTTGCGCAAAGGCCGTGTCACCGGTTCTCAGCGAACGCCATTCGATACCGGCACGTTGATGGGCATGATGTTTGAAGAGCTGACCTGCCCCCCCGCTCGAAATGGGTCCCAAAAAGGCGAGATCGTACTGGAGATGAGTGGGGTCACCGGATCAGGCGGCCGCACCGGGCTGCAAGAGTGCAGCACCCGGATCGCAGAGGGTGAGGTGGTGGGCCTGGCAGGGTTGGAAGGCAGCGGTCAAGGCGTTTTTCTAAAGATCGCCGCCGGTCTTACGGCGCCTGCCCAAGGCTCTGTGCAACTGGCATCCAAAGCCATGACCGGCAAGGATCACCGCGGTTTTCTGGCCCGGGGCGTAGGGTATCTGCCCTCAGCGCGTCTGGATGAAGGACTCATGCCCGGGTTGTCCATGATCGAACACGCGGCATTGAAAACACCGGGATCGCCATTTTTCATCCAGTGGTCCGATTCGGCACGCGCCGCCCGGAACAAGATAGCCGAATTCCGCATTGCGGGCAGGCCCGACTCCACCGTGGAAACCCTTTCCGGCGGCAACCAGCAGCGACTGATGCTTTCGTTTTTACCATTGTCCCCCAAACTGCTGCTGTTGGAGAACCCCACCCGCGGACTGGATCTGGAATCGGCCGCGTGGGTTTGGAATCATCTGCTCTCCTATAATCGGCAGGGTGCGGCCATTGTCTTCTCTTCATCCGAATTGGATGAAATCCTTGGGGTGGCCGACCGGATATTGGTCTTTTTTGAAGGGCGCATCATTGCGGATCTGGCTGCAGATCAGAGCGACAGCCAACGGTTGGGGCACGCCATCGCGGGGAAGGCTTGATGGTGCGGACCGCAGCGAGCCAAATGGCCCAGGGCCTTGGGCAATTCATCAAGGAGGCCGGAATCGTCCTCGGTGCGGTGATCCTGATCACCGTTGTCATTTTGTTGATCACCGGGGCGCCGCCCTTGGCCGCCTTTTACGCCCTGTACAAAGGTTCCCTGGGATCATGGAGTAAATTCAGCCATGTGATCAAAGCGTGGATTCCCCTGACCCTGTGCGGTTGCGGATTGCTCTTCACATTTCGCATCGGTTTTTGGAATATCGGAGTTGAGGGACAGGTCATGCTGGGCGCCATTTTCACCACATGGGTGCTGCGTCTGGGCATGGACAGCCTCTCACCACAGCTCTTTTTATGGTTATCGATTCCGGCGGCATTCACAGGCGGCGCCGCGTGGGCGCTGGCCGCCGGCTGGTTAAAAACCAAAGGCGGCGTGCATGAGATTTTCGCGGGTCTGGGGATGAATTTCGTGGCCCAGGCGCTGATCCTCTGGTTAATTTTCGGCCCTTGGCGGCGGGCGGGTGTGGCCTCCATGAGTGGCACCGAATTGTTCCCCCAAGCGCTGTGGTTCCCCTATAGCACCTTGCTGAGGGTTTCGATTCAAGCTGTGGCATTGGTGGTTGTCATCATGGTGGTTTCGGCGGTTTTACTGAATTATACCCGCGTGGGGCTCTGCCTGAAAGCCATCGGCAGCAATCGCCGGGCGGCGGTGCTGTTTGGCATGAGACCCAACGGCTACCTGTGGCTGTGCATGGTGATCGCCGGAGGGTTCGCCGGGTTGGCCGGCCACCTGCAAGTCAGTGGTCTCTACCACCGTCTGCTGCCGGCCATCTCTTCCAATTACGGATACCTGGCCCTGCTGGTGGTCATGCTATCCAACAACAAGGTAGGGTGGGTCCCTTTGGTGGCGCTTTTTTTTGCCTGCCTCAACGTGGGAAGCATTCAGCTGCCCATGATGCTGCAGGTGGATTCTTCGTTAAGTGGCGTTATCCAGGGTGCTTTAGTGCTGACAACCCTCGGTGTACACGGCTTTCGAGAACGCAGCAGGGCGCAGATCGGCCCGGACCAACTGGATACCGATAGGCAATCGTCCAAGGGGGTGGTGCGGTGATGCCCGACCTAAACCTAACTTTGATGCTGGCCGGCGTAGTGGCCGGCGCCACACCCATTGTACTGGCCGCGTTGGGTGAAACCATCACGGAAAAGGCCGGCTTGATCAATCTCAGCCTGGATGGTTCCATCCTGCTCAGTGCCATGGCCGCCTTTGTGGTGGCCTATCTCTCCCAAAGCCTGGTGGCCGGTTTTCTGGCCGGAGCCCTGGTGGGCGCAGCCATGGCCGCATTGGTGGCGGTTTTCAGTCTCCACTTGAAGCAGTCCCAGGTGGCCGTCGGGTTCGTGCTGACATTGACCGCCAAAGACCTGGCCTACTTTTGGGGCAATCCCTACGCCCGATTGGCCGGTCCGCAGGTGAGTATCCATCCCATTGCTCCGCTGCACAAAATCCCCTTGCTGGGCGAGGTATTGTTCAGCCACAGCTGGCCGGTCTATTTCAGCTTCATCCTCATTGCCCTGTGCTGGTGGTATATGTATAAAACACCTATGGGCTTGCAGCTGCGCTGCATCGGCGAGCACCCCCAGGCCGCCTATGCCAGAACGTTGGACCCGCGCAGACAACAAATGGTCTACGCCATCATCGGAGGACTTTTAGTGGGGTTGGCCGGGGCCACCTTCGCACTGGCGGTAAAGCCGGGTTGGGGACGCCCCCAAGGGGCCGAAGGCACGGGTTGGATCGCACTTGCCCTGGTGATTTTCGGCGGCTGGCACCCGCTCAAGGTCGCCATCGGAGCCTATCTCTTCTCCTTTTTGCAAGTCATGGGCATCTACTTTCAGACATGGATGCCATCTGTTCCCGCCCAGGTGTTTCAGGTGGCGCCGTTTCCCCTGATGATCTTTACCTTGCTGCTCATGTCCCTGGCTCAAAAAGAGTCCATCGCCAATGCCGCCGCCGGCAGACCCTGGCTGCAGCCGCTGCTCAAATTCTTCTCCAGCCGGGCGCCGTCCGCCCTGGGAAAACCGTTCCGGTTGGGGTAACGCCGACAACGGAACGATAGACGGGCCGTCGTCGCTACGAAACGTCAGGGCAAGACATGACATTCAGAGGAAAAATTTAAGATCACCTTAAAAAATTCATATTGGGTCGATTGAGCTGCCGGGGCGCCTTGCTGAAGAAATCATGGAGAGTGGTTTCAACGGCATCAAAATCAGCGGCGTTGCGCAGGTCGTTGTAAAGGGTGTTGCCAAAAAGATAAATAGCTGCCAGGTAGGCGGCATACCGTTTAAAACGACGCAGAGCGCTTTTGGGATCATAGTGTTTTTTCAGCAGGTGACACAGCCGCAGGGCCACATCCCGGCAGACACTATCACAAGGGGTTGTGCCTTGGGTCCACTGGGAAAAGAGCCATGGCTTGGCAATGGCCATACGCCCTAAGGCCACGCCGTCGCAGCCGGTCAATTGTAGCATATTCAGACAATCCTGGTCATCAAAGACGTCACCGTTGCCGAATACCGGAATGGAGACCGCTTGTTTGACCAGGCCGATGTACTCCCATCTGGGAGGCCGATTGCGCCGATCCGGCGCCACCCTTGGATGAAAGGTCAAGGCATCCACCCCGACATCTTCCAATCGTCGGGCAAAATCCACCGGAATTTGGGGATCGTCCCGCCAGCCGGTGCGAAATTTTACCGTGACCGGGCACTTTACGGCGCGGCGCACCTGCTTCACCAGATCCAAAGTGGCGCAGGTATCCTTAAGCAGAGCGGCGCCCAGGTTATGTTTACAGATGGTGGTGGTGGCGCATCCCATGTTGATATCCACGCCCCACAGCCCTTCGGCCTCAATGCGTTGAGCCGCCAGCGCCATCCGATTCGCCTTGTTGCCGACCATCTGAACGGCCAATGTGCCGGCCTCTTCTTCGCGCCAACGGAAATAGGGTGAGGTGTGGCGATCCTCCTGGGGAATGCGTCCGGCGCTGCACATCTCGGAGTACATCAAACCGCATCCGCCCAACTCGCTCAACATCTGACGAAAGGCCACATGGCCGAGAAAGGTCATTGGCGCCAGCACCAACCGGTTGGGAATGGTTTTGGGGCCGATTATCAAGGGACGATTCAGAAGCAGGGATAGCTCTTTGATCATTTTATATACCTCAATTATGAGCCCAAATTAAATTATTGCTTGACAAAACGTGCAAAAAACTTAATTATTCGGCTTTTTAAACATCTGAGTAACGTTTTTTGGAGGAATAACACATGTATGCTGTAGTGGCAACCGGAGGTAAACAGTATAAAGTCCAACCAGGCGAGATCCTGCGCATTGAAAAGCTGGCGGGCGAAGTCGGCTCCGAAGTGGCGTTTGACCAGGTGTTGATGTTATCCGACGGTGAGAATGTCTCTATCGGGCAGCCGGTAGTGCAAGGCGCCTCGGTCAGAGGGCATATTGTCGAACAGGGCAAGAGCAAAAAGATCATCGTCTTCAAATATAAACGCCGCAAACGCTATCGTCGCAAGCAAGGCCATCGCCAACCCTTTACGGCAGTTAAAATCGACGCCATTGAGGCCTAGGCTTAGACGTAATCAGGAGATAATACCATGGCACATAAAAAAGCGGGCGGAAGCTCAAAAAACGGTCGCGACAGCAACGGCCAGCGCAGAGGCGTCAAACGTTTCAGCGGCCAAACCGTCAAAGCCGGTAACATTATCGTACGCCAGCTCGGCACCAGAATCCACCCGGGCACCAACGTCGGTGTCGGAAAGGACTATACCCTTTTTGCTTTAGTTGATGGTGTCGTCACCTTTGAACGCAAGGGGCGCTCCGGCAAAAAGGTCAGTGTTTATGGCGCGTGAAGTTTATAGACGAAGCCACTATCATTGTTCAATCCGGCGACGGGGGACGCGGTTGCGTTAGTTTTCGACGCGAACGGCACATTCCCCGCGGTGGCCCGGATGGCGGGGATGGTGGCAACGGCGGCAACGTCATCCTGAAAACCACCTCCCACAAACGCACCCTCTACCATCTCCAGCACAAAAAGCATTTCAGGGCTAAAAATGGCGCCCCGGGATTAGGCAGCCAAAAAACCGGGGGCAATGGCACCAATATTATACTTGAGCTGCCCCCCGGCACCATCGTTTCAGATGCTGAAACCGGCCAAATCCTCTATGATTTGGTGGACCCCGGGCAGGAAGTGATCGTTGCCCGCGGTGGCCGCGGCGGCCAGGGCAATACCCGCTTCAAGTCGTCCACCCACCGTGCTCCCAAATTCGCTCAACCGGGAGAACCGGGCCAGACGCTGACCATCAAACTCGAGCTGAAACTGTTGGCCGATGTCGGTCTCATGGGGTTGCCCAATGCGGGCAAATCGACGCTTATCAGTATTTTGTCCGCCGCCCAGCCCAAAATCGCCAATTACCCATTCACCACCCTGACGCCCAACCTGGGGGTCGTTAAGGGCCCCATGGACGAACCCTTTGTGGTGGCAGATATTCCAGGGCTCATCGAAGGGGCCCACATGGGAGCCGGGCTGGGGATTCGTTTTCTACGACACGTGGAACGCACCCGTGTACTGGTTCATTTGATCGACGCCTCGGCCATTGATCCTGACAACCCCTTGGCCCCATATCAAACGGTCAACCGGGAGTTGTCCAAATACAGTGAAGCCCTTGCACAAAAACCACAGTTGGTGGTACTGAATAAGCTCGACGTCGAGGGCGCCCAAGGGTTGGCTGACACATTTTGTGACGCCCTTGCCGGTTGCGAAGTACTTCGAATAAGTGCCGCCACCCATCAAGGGTTAAAACAACTTATAGCTGCCATGACCCAAAAACTTGAACGCTTGGATGATTAGTCTGAATCAAACCGGAAACCCTGTTCAGCGGATCGGCCTGTTCGGCGGTACCTTCAACCCCATCCATATAGGGCATGTGCGGGTGGCCCAGGATGCGCTGCAGCAGTTCAACTTTGATCAGATCCACCTTATCCCATGTGCACTGCCGCCTCATAAAATCCACGGCGCGCTGGCGCCGGCAAAGGATCGCGTTGCGATGGCACGTTTGGCGCTGAAAGACCAAAGCGCCATCACAGTTTCCACTGTTGAAACAGATCGCCCCGGCCCCTCCTTCACGGTCGATACATTGAAAACCTTCAAAGGGGTGCTGGACGAAAAGGCCGCTCTCTATTTCCTGACGGGAGTGGATGCCTTCCTGGAGATCCACACTTGGAAATCGTATGCCAAATTGTTTGACCTAGCGGCGTTTGTCGTGATGTCGCGGCCCACGATGGACAACTCGCCGCTTTCACTCTCCCCCAGCTTTGCCCTAAATTATATTCACCGGCATATTTCGGATTCTTATGCGCTGGCAGACCAAGGCCAAGCTCTGGTGCACCCGAAAAAGAAAACCATTTATTTGGCACAAGTCA
>JASFKE010000239.1:0-6312 GCA_050118795.1 Desulfobacteraceae bacterium
TGGCAGTACAGAGGTTTTGTTAATCAGCCCGTGAAATAGCCGGAGGGCGTCAGAGCCAAGGCGGCAAGGGTGCAGCCGTAGAAGGCTACTGCAAACCCTTGCCAACGCGGGATCTGGCGCTTTGGGCTACCTCTGCGGTATATGACAACAATCTCTACCTGGCAGTACAGAGGTTTTGTTAATCAGCCCGTGAAATAGCCGGAGGGCGTCAGAGCCAAGGCGGCAAGGGTGCAGCCGTAGAAGGCTACTGCAAACCCTTGCCAACGCGGGATCTGGCGTCCTCCGGCTATTTCACGCGGATCTTTTTGCTTGGCAGGCCCCACACAAAGAACTTGACCCACTCGAATCCGAAGAGAAGCAGAGCCTTGTCGCTGACGCGCAGCCGCTTTTTCAGGTCCGGTTTGACCCGGTAGCGCTTGAAAAAACTACTGGCGATAAGAAAATCTCGAAAGCGGTCCAGATTGTAAGTCGCCATAAAGGCCATCTTGGCATTGGCGCCCTGGGGCCCTTGGCTCCCCCACGGATCATTGTGAAACAGGCGGCGAATGTCAGCCCAGCGCATGGTCATGTCGTGATAACGCTCGGCCTCCTGGTCCCGGGCCCAGGTAGCTGTGGTCCACTGCTGCTGCTCGTGCTGTCCCAGACAAAAATCGGGAGGCCGAAAAAAATGGACCGCCGTGCTGCTGCCATCGGCGGCGTCGTACCGAGCCCCTTGTTCCACCGGGAAGGTGCGGCAGGTATCGGGGCGGTCCGGGTAGACGCGGCACCCGGTATCGCTCAAATAGGGGCAGGTTTGCTCGTCATTTTCCGCCATGTGCAGCAACACCTCGGGAAAGTAATGCCCGTTGCGCAGCACCACATCCACATGCTCTTCGATGAACCGATCTGTGGAGATCTTAAGGTGACGGCTCAACCGCAGCACATCATAAGGATAGAGAAAGAGATTTAGATTGCGGCAACACTGGTTGAAACAGGTCAGGCCGGCATGGCATTTAAAGTTGAAAAGCTCCCCCGGTTCCAGTCGTTTACCGGAGATGTCGTCTTGGTTTTTGGGGTCTATATATCTCATGGTTTTTCGATATTTAAACTGTTATCGATTACAATCTGCGCAATGGTCATTTTTATCTTCTGATCAAATCCCAGCGCCATGCGCAGTTGCCGTTCTAATTTCGCCATGGCGACATATAGCGGCGTCCGGTCCAGATAGTGCTTTTTCGATGGGCCGCATTGGGCGTAAAAATCGTCACACCCCGGGCCGGTTTGCAGCCGTCCATCGGGGCGACGCAAAGCGTGGGAAATACCGTGCAGCCGGCAAATCATGGGGCGATGGGCATAGAGCATGCAGCGACCGGCTCTGTTGAGCGGGCACATCACCCCTGTCTGTTTTTGTTCCTGTTCCATTTTGGCTGTCTGCTCCAACACCGCCATGGCCCGGGTTTTCACATCGGCCAGGGCTTGGGGCCCAATCTGCTCCAAGCCCGATTTAATATAGAGATACTCTACCAATGTATGGTGGTAAAACCGGGTCAGGCAGCAATTGTTCCGGCAGCCGTTGCACACAAAGCCGGATTTGCGTGCGGCCGCATCGTAGGCACGGTCCATTTGCTCAAAGAGATGGGTCGATTGCCGGCGGAAAGGAGCTGGAATTTTCATGGGCGCTACCAATCTAAAAGGTCGGCGACGGGAAAAAGATTCGCGCATAAAGGGACAAGGCATAACGATCGGTCATACAGGCCAGCAGGTCGCACACCAAACGCTCCTTGGATGCGCCGTTGGATCCTATAGCGGGCAGGCGCATCTTTTTGAGTTCATGCGCCAAAAGCGCTTCGTCTTCCATAAAATGGGTAAAGAGTTCAGACATGATCTTTTTGGCTTTAACGAATTCGTTGTGCACCTTGGATGAGCGATACACCTTGTCATAGAGAAATTGGCGCAAGTCACCCATGGCCCCGCATACCCTGTCACTCATATCGAGGATAAATTGTCCGTCCCGGGGGTGGCTGTGGGCGATCAGGTCGGTCATCATGGTGGTCACCCGTTCATCATGGGTGCATCCCAACACCTTCACACACTGATCCGGCGTGTCCGCTTCGGTGATAACCCCTGAATGAATGGCGTCGTCCAGATCATGGTTCAAGTAAGCCATGATATCCGCCACCCGCACCACGCGCCCCTCCACTGTGGCCGGCAACTCCCTGGGGTTGTCCGGCATGATCTTGCCATAGCCTTTGGAGTGCCGCAAGATGCCGTCGCGCACCTCATAGGTTAAGTTGAGCCCCTTTCCGAAATGTTCCAGCAGTTGGACCACTCTCAGGCTCTGGGCCTGGTGGGAGAAGCCGGTTGAAAAAATCTCTTTGAGCACCATCTCACCGCCGTGGCCAAAGGGCGTGTGCCCCAAATCGTGTCCAAGGGCAATGGCTTCGGCCAGATCCTCATTCAGAAACATTGCGCGTGCAATGGTGCGCGCGATCTGAGCCACTTCCAGGGTGTGGGTCAACCGGGTGCGGTATTCATCCCCCGACGGGTTGAGAAAAACCTGGGTCTTTTGCTTAAGGCGCCGAAAGGCGTTGCTGAACAGAATACGATCTTTGTCCACTTGAAATGCGGTGCGAATGGAACAAGGCTCTTCGGGTCGGGACCGGCCTTGGGAATCGGCGCTCTGGCACCCGAAGTCCGACATGAAGTTGGATTCACGTTTTTCAAACTCTTCCCTCAAGGTGACGGGAGCGGCGGTTTCAATTTGCTCGACTTTTGGTCTCATGGGGTTCATAACCTTGGCCCGATACCCCGCGGTCGGCATGAAACACAGGCAGCTTGGATTTGCGTGTTAACAGCAACGACCGGATGTGGTATAATTTCGGCGCGAAAACAAGGTAACCCATTATGTGTTAGCAGGCAACTGGATTTTTACGTAACCGCGTCAACAAGTTCAATGCCCCTCTTATCGCAATGGGTGTTGATCCAATGAACAGGTTCAAGGAAAAAGGACGTCATGGGCGGCCACCATTTAATATTGGGCCAGCTGAGCGATTATATCAGCGGCGCCACCGTGGATGACACACTGGACGAACGCCATCGCCAACAGGTCGGCCGCCTGCTGGTGGAACAAAAAGGGTACGCCAAAGGGCAGATCACTGCCCGGCACGAACTATTGGTGCGCATGGACGGCAGGTGCGCCCGACTCTTGATTACCTACACCGTCAGCCTGGAAGACCGGGTGGCGATGCTCATTCAATATGGCCCCGGATCATTGGTGACCCGACACCGTCCGGCCTTGGCCATGTCGCGGCTGGTGGCAAGTTACCAGATACCCGTTGTGGTGGTGACCAACGGCGTAAATGCCCATATCCTCAGCGCAGGACAGGGCGAGGTCATCGCCGAGGGGCTGGCCAATATTCCCAACCGCCAACAGTTGGCGGCACTTTCGAAACAGCACCCATGGGAAACGGTCAGCCAACAACGGGTGGAGATGGAGTCCCGGATTCTCATGGCCTACGAAGTGGATGATCGCTGCCCTTGTGATGACAGTACGTGTAAGATTGAATCGTACACATGATCGAACGCCATGAACAATACATGGGCAAGGCTCTGACCCTTGCCCAACAGGCCCTTGACCAGGACGAGTTTCCGGTGGGCTGTATCGTGGTCTATGAGGGAGAGGTCATTGCCCGGGGCGAACGCACGGGTACCCGGCAACAGGTTCCCAGCGAGCTGGATCACGCCGAGATGATCGCCTTGCGCCAATTTGAAAACAGGGCGCTGACCGCCGATCTTCCCTTAGATCCCCAAAAAGCCATCCTATACAGCACCTTGGAGCCATGCCTGATGTGTTTTGGCGCCTTGCTGATCAGTGGCATCGGCACCATCGTCTATGGCTATGAAGACGCCATGGGCGGCGGTACCGCCTTAGATAGAGCACAACTGCCGGCGCTCTACAAGCGTAGCGGGGTGCGGATCGTGCCCCATATTTGTCGACGCCGGAGTCTGGCCCTGTTCAAAGATTTTTTTTCCCGTCCCCACATCAATTATTGGCGGGGCAGCGTTTTGGCAGAGTATACGCTGGCGCAATCGGACTGAATGTGCTAACGGTATTAAGATAATGTTTTTAGACTGGGTTATCGGTCTTCGCGGCATTGAACTACCGCGTCCTGCCGCTATCCTTGCAAAAAAACATCATCTTAAAGCCTATACTATAAAGGTTCTCAATCGATCATTTTTTGCTTGCAATTCTAATGGCCTTTATATAAGGAAACAAGATTTAAGAATTCGGTTCTCAGTGATACCATCCCTTATAGAATCATAAAAGTTAGGGTGTAGTGGTATTTTTATATAAACGCGTGACCCAGGAGGTGTTCGCATAGCTCATAATAGAATCGCAAGGCATCCACAGGAGCCAAGGACTAGGATTAACACCAATATTCGTGTCAGTGAAGTCCGGGTAATTGATCCCGACGGCAACCAGATCGGTATTGTCCCGACCAAAGAGGCACTTGCCACCGCCGCTGATTATGGGCTTGATTTGGTGGAGGTATCACCCAACGCCAAACCGCCGGTGTGCAAGATTATGGATTACGGTCGTTATAAGTATGAGCAGACCAAGAAACAGCATGAGGCCAAAAAGAAGCAGGCGACCTTTCAGCTCAAAGAGATAAAAGTGAGGCCCAAAACAGGCGAGCATGACCTGCAAACCAAACTGGGCCACATTCGTAAATTCTTAGCGCGCAAAGACAAGGTCAAGGTTACATGCATGTTTCGGGGACGCGAAATCGCCCTTTCCGGTCGCGGAAGAGAGTTGTTGGGACAGATTGCAGCTAAAGTTGAAGATATTGCGATCGTTGAGCAGATGCCCAAGTTCGAAGGCCGTACCATCATGATGGTTCTGGCGCCCAAGTAGGGCCGGCATCCACCGCTGACCAGAGATGCACACACTGTAAGTTGGCGCGGGCCAATTTCGTTTAGCGTTCGCGCCCGTTTTGGTGTTCATGCATCCGCCATCTGGGTCGGGCGCAACCCATATATTGTACGTACATTGAAAGTGTAGATTAGGAGAAGAGTCATGCCGAAAATTAAAACCAACCGGTCAGCCGCCAAACGTTTTAAGAGAACCGGTAGCGGAAAATATGCTTTTGCCAAATCACATGGCAGCCACATATTGACCAAGAAGACCACCAAGCGAAAACGGAGCCTGAGACAGCCGCAGGTTATCAAAACCTGTGATATGAAAGAGATTCGCCGGATGTTGCCCAACGGTTAAACCCTCTGCCGGCCTGCCGGACAAGCCAGTGGGGTCACATCCGGACCGCGCTTTGGGGGGGATTCAAAAGGAGAGATCAATGCGTATTAAAAGAGGATATAAAGCGCGCCAACGCCGCAAGAAGGTATTGAAACTGGCGAAAGGGTATCGCGGCGGCCGCAGCAAACTGTATCGCACAGCCGCAGATGCTGTGGACAAAGCACTCATGTATGCTTACAGGGACAGGCGTCAGCGCAAACGCGATTTTCGGCGTCTTTGGATTGCGCGCATCAATGCTGGCGCCCGCATCAACAATCTATCGTACAGCCGGTTTATTCACGGCCTTAAAAAAGCCGATGTGACTCTGGATCGTAAGGTTCTGGCTGAACTCGCCATTTCCGACCCCGCCGGGTTTGCGCAAATCGCCGCATTGGCCTCACAAAGTTAGACACGCGAACGTTTTGTTCGCCACAAGCCAACCTACTTGGTGGCGGCCGCTATTGGCGGCCGCTGACCATACCTCAACCCTGAAATAGAGACTGACGTGGACTCGACCATCAATCAAATCTATGCGGAAGCCGTTCAGGAGATTCAGGCCGCCACTACATCCGATGCCGTTCATTCCTTGAACACTAAATATCTCGGGCGCAAAGGGGTGGTCACCCAATTCCTTCGCAATATCTCGAGCCTGCCAAAGCAAGAGCGGCCCACCGCCGGCAAGGAGGCCAACCAGGTCAAGCAGAAGATCGATGCGGCCTGCACCCAGGCGATACAGTCTTTGCAGGAAGCCGGACGGGAGGCCGGCCCCGGCATCGATGTATCTCTGCCCGGACGCACAACCGCAATTGGAACACTACACCCAATTACCCAAATTACCAATGAGATTTGCGATATTTTCGGCCGCATGGGATTCGCAGTGGCTGAAGGCCCTGAAGTTGAAAACGACTATTATAACTTTGAAGCCCTCAACATTCCCAAAAACCATCCGGCCAGGGATATGCAGGATACCTTCTATATCTCCGAAGATATTGTTTTGCGGACCCACACCTCTCCGACCCAACCGCGGGTGATGGAAAAAC